>JALHNR010000027.1 GCA_022843525.1 Methylocystis sp.
CTCAATCTCGCGCAGGCGGTGCTGCTCACCGGCTATGAATGGTTTCGCGCCGCGCATGGCGACGCCATTCCCTTTGAGATCGAAGAGCGCTCGCCCCCGGCGACACGCGAGATGACCCTTGCCTTTTTTGATTTTCTCGAAGGCGAACTCGACAAGCGCGGCTTCTTCCGTCCGCTGACGAAAAAACCGGTGATGTCGCGCAATCTGCGCAACATGTTCCACCGCATGGGCCTCACCCAGCAGGACGTGCGCACGCTGTGGGGCATGGTCGTGCGGCTGGTGGAAGGCCCGCGCCGGGAGCCGAAAAAGACGAGCCGAAAAAAACAGGCGGAAGGCGCGGACTCCTGAGCCGCGTCACCTGTGACGACGACCGTCCTAGTGAAGCGACCGCTTGCCTTCCCGCCGCGTCGGCGGCGGCGCGAGCGGGCTCGCCTGGTGGTGCACGAGCCGCCAGCGCTCCCCGCTCCAGCGAAACCAATTGGTCGCGAGCAGCAGGCCGCCGCCGACCTCCTCGATGCAAAAGACCCGGCCCTCGGCGGCCTCGATGAGCGTCTGTGGATCTCGCGTCGTGACCGCTTCCTGCGCCGGGTTACGAAAAATATCGCGGTAGGAGGCGAGCACCGGCATGCGCCCGACAAGCGCCGGCCATCCTGGGTGAACGCAGGAACAGCCCTCCTCCGCCCAAAGATCGTTCAAAGCGCCAAGGTCACGTGCGGCGAAGGCACGGTAATAAGCAGCGTTGGCGTCGAGCAGCGAGATTTCATCCATCGGGTGACACTGCGAGATTCGATTGGGCATGGCAAATGCAAGACAGGGCCCAGAGCAAGACGCGGCCCAGAGCAAGACGGCCAAAGAGATTTCGATGGATGCGCTGACCTGGTTCGGGCTCTTCGCGGTAAGCGGGATGTTGCTGACTTATTCAATGGAGGAACGCAGCCATTGGTTCGTGCTGGGATTCGCGGGCGCCTGCGCTCTGGGATCAATCTATGGGTTCCTTCAAGGCGCTTGGCCCTTCGGCCTCGTCGAGGCGGTATGGGCGGGAGTCGCGCTCAAGCGGTGGCGCTCGCGGCGAAGCGCCTCGAAAGAGTGCGGCGAAGCGCTTAAGTACTGATGTGAGACGTCACAGAGCGCCCGATTTGTGATATTCGCGCACTTCCGGCCGGCCTTGAACCGGACGTAGGAGTCTACCGATGTTCATCCAAACTGAAGCCACCCCCAATCCTGCAACGCTCAAGTTTCTGCCCGGCCAGGACGTTTTAGGCCAGGGCGCCATGGAATTCCGCTCGCGCGACGACGCCGCCCATGCGCCGCTCGCCGAGGCGCTGCTCTCCATCGATGGCGTCGAAGCCGTCATGTATGGCGCCGATTTCGTCTCAGTGACGAAGAACGGCGCCGAATGGCCGCATCTGAAGCCCGCCATTCTTGGCACGATCATGGAGCATTTCGCCTCCGGCGCGCCGCTCCTGACGGAAGGCGCGGCGCCGGCGCAGCCCGACGGGGAGTTCTTTGACTCCGCCGACGCGGAGACGGTCGCCACGATCAAGGAGCTGATCGAGACGCGCGTGCGCCCGGCGGTCGCCGGCGACGGCGGCGACATCGTCTTCCGCGGCTTCAAAGATGGCGTCGTCTATCTTGCCATGAAGGGCGCCTGCTCCGGATGCCCATCGTCCACCGCCACTTTGCGACACGGCATTGAGAACCTGCTCAAGCATTTCCTGCCGCAGGTGAAGGCGGTCGAGCCGGCTTAGGGGCGGCGTCTCCGGAACGACGTTGATCGCGCTCCGAAAAGCGTCATAATCAACGAATCATGCGAATCCTTGCGATTGACACCGCTCTGCCAGCCGTCTCGGCCTGCGTGCTGGACCACGACGCGGCGGCGCCTATTGCCGTCGAGTCGATTGAGATGGAGCGGGGGCACGGCGAGGCGCTGCTGCCGCTGATTAGGCGCGTCATGAGCAAGGTCGAAGGCGGGTTCGCCTCGCTCGACCGTGTCGCGGTGACAGTCGGGCCTGGCTCCTTCACGGGCATTCGCATCGGCCTCGCCGCCGGTCAGGCGATCGCGCTCGCCTGTAAGATCGAGATAGTCGGCGTCTCGACGCTCGCCGCGCTTGCGGCGCCGCTGATCATTGATCCCTTCGACGGCGTGGTCGCGGCGGCGATCGACGCCCGGCATGACAAGGTCTACATCGCCGCCTTCGGCCCCGACGGGCGCCCGCTCCTCTCGCCGCGTCGCATCAACGCGCATGAAGCGCTTCGCGCGCTGGGGACCGGCCCGCTGCTGCTGACCGGCTCCGGCGCGCCGCTGCTTGCGAAAGAGGCGCGCGCCCGCGGCGTTCCGGTCCGGATCGCGAGCGAGCGTCCTGCCCCCGATATCGCCCTCGTGGCGCGTCTTGGCCTTGCCGCGCAGCCTGATACTGCGCCCGCCCGCCCGCTTTATCTTAAAGAGCCCGACGTCACGATGCCCGCCGCCCGACCCAACGCCCTAATGGCTGTTGCAGGCTTGGGCGATGCGGCTGCGCGCGCCGCCGCCGCGGCTCAGGCGTGAGCTTTGCGCCATGACGCTGCTTTCGTCCTTCTTCGCCAAGCCGACATTCGTCATCGAACCCATCGGGGCGGAGCGCGCCGATGACTGCGAACGTCTGCACGGGGCGTCTTTCGCTTTTGGTTGGTCAAAAATCGACTTTGAAAATTATTTGACGGACCCGCACATCGTCGCCGACGGGGCGGTTCCCGAGGGTCGCAGAGGCGAGCTTGGGGGCTTCATTCTCTCGCGGCTGACGCCGCCCGACGCCGAAGTCCTCACTTTCGCCGTCGACCCCGGCAGACGCGGCGCGGGGCTGGGCCGGCGCATTCTTGAAAAGCATCTCGAAAATCTCGAGCGCGGCGGCGCCCGGCTCGTTTTTCTAGAAGTGGCTGACGACAACGAGGCCGCGCTGAAGCTCTACGCACGCGAGGGCTTCAAGGAGATCGGCAGGCGAGAGAATTACTATCAGCGCGCCAACGGCGAGAGGCGCGCGGCGATCGCTCTGCGACTGGAGATCTGAGCGAGCGTGGCTTGCAGCGCGCCTCTCTGTGGACTAAACTAATCTAGTTTAGTCCAGCAGGAACGCTCATGCGCATCGTCAACATCCACGAGGCCAAGACCCAGCTCTCCAAGTTGGTCGATCTTGCCTCTAAGGGAGAGCCTTTCATCATTGCGAAGGCCGGAAAACCTTTGGTCAAGGTCACACCGCTCGAAGCGCCGGCGAAGTCTACGATCCAACGCCTTGGCTTCATGGCCGGACAGGGGCTGATCCCGGAAGATTTCGACCGTATGGGCGAGACCGAGATCGGTCGGCTATTCGAAGGCGACGAGTGAGACTGCTACTGGACACCCAAATCCTTCTGTGGGCCGCAGTGTCGCCCGACCGCCTCTCCAAAAAAGCTGGAGCGGTCCTGCTCGAAGAGGCGAATGAACTCGTCTACAGCGTCGCGAGCCTGTGGGAAGTCGCCATCAAACGCCGCCTCAATCGGGCCGACTTTCAAGTGGACCCGCGCGCGTTGCGTCAGGGTCTCTTGACCAATGGCTACGACGAGTTGCCCGTGCTCGGTCAACACGCGCTCGCGACGGATGCGCTGCCGTTAATTCATCGGGATCCGTTCGATCGACTGCTTATTGCTCAGGCGGTCGTCGAGGGCATTACGCTGCTCACGGCGGATGCGCTGCTGCTGCGCTATGGCGGGCCAGTTCAGAAAATATGAGTGCAGGGCGCCTCTTGCGGCGCTAAGGCGCAAAAAAAGTCGTATACTGAGTCCGCTCGGGTGGCGCGCCGAGTCGCCGGGGCAAGTGATGGAGCAGAAAAATAGTCACAGACGTCAAAGAACTGATTGAGGCGCGATCCAAACCTCAGCGGTCGGAAGCGGCGCGACTATCCAAAGTTCTGGTCAAGTCATACGGCTGCCAGATGAACGTCTATGACGCCACGCGCATGGCAGACCTGCTCGGCCGCGAGGGCTACGCCGAGACCAAGAACGAAGAAGACGCCGATCTCGTCATTCTCAACACTTGCCATATTCGAGAAAAGGCCGCGGAAAAAATCTATTCCGAACTCGGCAAGCTTGCGATCGCCAAACGGGCGCTGAACGCGCAAGGCCGCGACATGAAAATCGTCGTCGCCGGCTGCGTCGCCCAGGCTGAAGGCGAAGAGGTGCTCAAGCGCCAGCGCGCCGTCGATATCGTCGTCGGTCCGCAGAGCTATCACCGACTGCCGGAGTTGCTGCGCCAGGCTAAAGACGGCGCTAGGGTCTCGGACACGGATTTCGCCGTCGAAGACAAATTTCGCGTCCTGCCCACTCCCAGTGGCGCGCAGATTCGCGCCCGCGGCGTTTCGGCCTTCGTCACCGTGCAGGAAGGGTGCGACAAGTTCTGCTCGTTTTGCGTCGTGCCCTATACACGCGGCGCCGAAGCATCGCGTCCTGTCGCCGAGATCATCGCCGAGTCCATGCGCCTCGTCGACGCCGGCGTGCGCGAGATCACGGTGATCGGCCAAAACGTCAACGCTTATCTCGGTCCGGATGGCGACGGCCGGCAGGCAAGCCTTGCGCAGCTTCTCGATCGGCTCGCGCAGATCGAAGGATTGGCGCGCCTGCGCTACACCACAAGTCATCCGGTCGACATGGCGCAGGAGCTGATTGACGCGCATGGCGCAAATCCAAAACTCATGCCCTATGTGCATCTACCGGTTCAATCGGGTTCGGACCGCATTCTGAAAGCCATGAACCGCAAGCACGGCGCAGACGCATACCTCTCCATCGTGGAGCGCCTGCGGAAGGCGCGCACGGACGTCGCCCTGTCGTCGGACTTCATCGTTGGCTTTCCCGGCGAAAGCGACGCCGATTTCGAGGCGACGATGGCGCTCGCCCGCGCTGTGGGCTTCTCCTCAAGCTTTTCTTTCAAATATTCGCCTCGGCCCGGCACGCCAGCGGCCGACCGCGACGATCAAATTGACGAGACCGTCAAGAGCGAACGCCTCGCGGCGCTACAGGTTTTGCTTGAAGAGCAGCGGCAAGCCTTCAACGCGGCGACGGTCGGCCGGGAGCTCGACGTGCTCTTTGAAAAAGCCGGTCGGCATGAGGGGCAAATTGGGGGCAAGACTCCCTATATGCAGGCTGTGCATGTTGAAGGCCCCATGGCGTGCGTTGGCCGCGAAGTCAGAGTGAAGATCATCGCGGCGGGCTCGAATTCCTTGGGCGGACGGCTCATGAGCGAGGAGGCGAAGGCTTGACGACCATCGACGACCCGTTGCTCGCCGCACGGGGACCGGAGCCTGTTGACCCGGAAGCGGAAATCACGCTCGCCTTCGAAAACAACCGTCACGCCTCGCTCGTTTTCGGCCTCTACGACCAGAATCTCGCCAAGATCGAACGACGCTTGCGGGTCGCCTCCTTCGCCAATGGCAATCACGTCACGCTCAAAGGCAAGTCCGAGGCCTGCGAACATGCGCGACGCGTGCTGGAGGCGCTTTATGAGCGCGTCGCGCTGGGTCAGACGATCACGCTCGGCGACGTCGACGGCGCCATAGAAGAATCAGCGCGCCAGCGCAGCCTGTTTCCCGATTCGGAGCCGTCACGCGGCGCTTTCGAGCAGATCCTGACCCGCAAACGCGGGTCGGTGCGCGCGCGCAACGCCGCGCAGGACCAGTATTTGCGGGCCCTCAAGCGCTACGAACTGGTTTTCGCCGAAGGTCCCGCGGGCACGGGCAAGACCTGGCTCGCGGTCGGCCACGCCGTGCAGCTGATGGAGCAAGGCGCGGTCGAACGGCTGATTCTTTCCCGTCCCGCCGTCGAGGCCGGCGAGCGTCTCGGCTTTTTGCCCGGCGACATGCGCGACAAGGTCGACCCCTATCTCCGCCCGATCTATGACGCGCTGCATGATTTCATGGATGCGCGGATGGTCGAGCGCGGCATGCAGACGGGTCTCATCGAAGTCGCGCCGCTCGCGTTCATGCGCGGCCGCACGCTGACGCGAAGCTGCATCCTGCTCGACGAGGCGCAGAACGCCAGTTCGATGCAGATGAAGATGTTTCTCACCCGGCTCGGCGAAGGCTCGCGGATGATCGTCACCGGCGATCCATCGCAGACCGATCTACCTCCCGGGCAGAAATCCGGCCTCTCGGAAGCCGTAAATCTGCTCGCCAATCTCGACGTCGTCGGCCGCGTGAGGTTTTCGGAAGGCGACGTGGTGCGTCACGATCTCGTTCGGCAAATCGTTGGGGCCTATGAGCGCGCCGCGCGCGCCAATAAGCAGACGCGCGGAGACCCCTGACTTGGAGATCGACGTGAATGTCGCGGCGCCTGCCTGGCGGCGCGTCGAGGATCTGGAAGATTTGACGAAAGAATGCGTTCGTCAGAGTCTCGCCCTAAGCGCGGCCACGCTCGCGCCGGAGTGTGAAATCAGCGTCACATTTTGCGACGATTCGGCGATCCAGGAACTCAACGCCGAGTGGCGCGGCAAGGATCAGCCCACGAATGTGCTGTCTTTTCCGACGCCTGGCCCGCTTGGGCGCAAGCCTCTGCTTGGCGACGTTATCGTCGCCTTCGAAACCGTCGCCAGAGAGGCGGAGGAACAGGGCACGCTTTTGCGCGCCCACACGGCGCATATGATCGCGCATGGATTTCTGCATCTGATCGGATATGATCACGAGACCGCCGCCGAGGCCGAGCGGATGGAGGCGCTGGAGCGTAAGATCGCGACGGCGCTTGGGTTTCCCGACCCCTATGCGGAAGAAGCAGACGGGCCGGCCGGCGGAGCGAATTGAACAAAGCGCATGTCGACGCGATACGATAACGCCGACGATCCCATTCCATTCAGACGAACTGGCGATGGACCGCGCCTGAGCCTCGTCGACAGGCTGCGCGGGCTGCTCGGTCTTGCGCCGGCGTCGGTGCGCGAGGACATCGAGGACAGGCTTGAAGAGTCGGCGTGCGACGTGACCCCGCATGAGCGGGCGCTCTTGAAGAACGTCCTCGGCCTGCACGACATGCGCGTCGACGACGCGATGATCCCCCGCGCCGATATCGTCGCCATCTCGCTGGACGCGCCGCTGCGCGAAGCCTTGGAGCTGTTTCGCACTGCCGCCCATTCGCGCCTGCCGGTTTACGCCGATACGCTCGACGATCCGCGCGGGATGATCCATATCCGCGATTTCGTCAATCATATCGCGTGCTGCGCCGATCGGCCCCAAGGCGCCGACGTTACGACCGTCGAACCAAAAAAAATCGACTTCGACACGCCGCTGTCGCAGGCGAATCTGCTCAAGCCGGTGCTCTTCGTGCCGCGCTCCATGCCGGCGCTCGATCTTTTGATCCGTATGCAGGCGACGCGCACGCATCTGGCGCTCGTCATTGACGAATATGGCGGCACCGACGGCCTCGTCACCATCGAGGACATCATGGAGATGATCGTCGGCGACATCGAGGACGAACATGACGTCGTCGACGAGTCGGGCTTCGTCGAGCTTGAGAACGGCGATTTCATCATCGACGGGCGCGCCGATCTCGACGAAGTGACGGCGCGGCTCGGCGTCGACTTCAGACTTGAAGATACGCCCGCCGAGGTGACGACGCTCGGCGGTCTCGTCGCCTGGCTCGCCGGCCGGGTGCCGATGCGCGGCGAGATCATCGCGACGCCGGTCGACTCCCACGAATTTGAGATCGTCGACGCCGATCCGCGGCGCGTCGGCAAGCTGCGCGTGCGGTCGCGCCGGCCGGCGTGAGACATCCTTCGCACGCGCATAAATTTGTCTGCTAAATCCGCTGTAAAGTCAGCCTGCCGATTCACGGCGCTTCGAGGATCGATGGCGCAGATCGCCGAAATCGCCAGCGCGCGCGCGTCGGCGCCGACTCTTTTGCAGCGCATTGTCCTCGCCCGCGGCTGGACGCGCCGCGCGATCGCCTTCTGCGCCGGCGCGGCCGGCGCTCTCGCCCTTGCGCCTTTTGATTTCATCCCGGCGATGTTCGTCCCGCTCACCTTCGCCGTCTGGCTGATCGACGGCGCGGCGGACGGCGAAGACTCGCCGCGCTTCGCCCTTGCGCCGATCGTCTCGGCGGCCGGCGCCGGCTGGTGGCTGGGCTTCGGCTATTTCGTCGCGGGCCTCTGGTGGATGGGCGCCGCGATGCTCGTCGAAGCCGACCAATTCGCCTGGGCGCTGCCTCTCGCCGTATTCGGCTTGCCCGCGGTTCTCGCGCTCTTTCCGGCCGCGGGTTTCGCGCACGCGGGCGTCTTGTGGTCGCACGGCGGCGCCCGCGTCTTCGCGCTCGCCGCGGGACTGGGGGGCGCGGAGTGGCTGCGCGGGCATCTGTTCACGGGCTTTCCCTGGAACGATTTCGGCATGGCGCTCGCGAGCGCCGGGCCGATGGCGCAAACGGCCTCTCTCGTCGGCCTCCACGGGCTCGACATCATCGCGATCGTGATTTTCGCCGCGCCGGCGACGATCATCGATCGCGCGCCGCGCGGCGCCCGCCGCATCGGCGGGACGATGTTCGCCGCGGCGGCGCTCGCCATGCTGATGTTCGCCTATGGCGTGTTTCGGCTGGGCGCCAATAAGACGGAATATGTCGACGGCGTGGCGTTGCGCCTGATGCAGCCCAATCTCCCTCAGGATGCGAAATTTCGCCCCGAGAACGGCGCGAAAATCTTGCATCACTATCTCGACCTGTCGGAACGCGCGACAAACGCGCGGCCGTCCGGGCTCGCCGAGGTCACCCACCTCGTCTGGCCCGAATCGGCGTTTCCCTACGTCATTTCAAGCCACCCGGAAGCGCTGGCGGCGATCGCCCGCGCGCTCAAGGGCGGCGTTCTTTTGACCGGGGCGGCAAGGGCCGAAGGCGACGGCGACGGACGGCGGGGCAGGATCTTCAATTCGATCGAGGCGCTCAAGGGAGACTCGATCGTCGCCTTTTACGATAAGGTGCATCTCGTCCCCTTCGGAGAATATCTGCCGCTGGAGGACCTGCTCCGGCCGCTTGGAATCAATCACCTCGTTCCGGGCATCTGGGACCGCGGCGCGGGTCCGCGCCTTCTCGCGGCGCCCGGCCTGCCGCCGATTGCGCCGCTCATCTGCTACGAAGCGATTTTCTCGGGCGAGACGACCCAGCGCGACGCCGCCGATCGCCCCCGTCTGTTCCTCAACGTCACCAATGACGGATGGTTCGGCCGCACGACCGGCCCCTATCAGCATCTGGCCCAGGCGCGCCTGCGCGCCATCGAAGAGGGGCTGCCAATGATCCGCGTCGCCAATACCGGCGTTTCGGCGATCATCGACGCCTACGGGCGCATTCTTCAGTCACTGCCGCTCGGCAAAGAAGGCCTTATCGACGGGCGTCTGCCGAGGGAGGCGGCGCCCACCGTCTTCGCCGCTTATGGCGCGCTGGCGTTTCCGGCGCTCCTTGCTCTGGCGACAGCCCTGGCCTTGCTCGGCGTCGTGCGCCGCCGGCCATAAAGTCGCTCCCGCTTCGTCGGGCGTTCGATGATCCGCCCGCGGCGAAAAGACGCCGCTTGCATGCAGGCTGAGCGCTTTCTTCAATCCTTCGAACCTTGCAGTTTTTCGGGGTTTCAGGCCGCGCAGCTATCGACGCAGGCGGGGAAATGTAGACTGCTCGCTGCCGGGAAGATCGCCGCTCAACCGTGCTTAACGGAAATCTTCTTGAATTTCATGCACCTAACTGCAATGTAGCTTGCGCGCCCGGCGAGGATTCGGCTACAACTGTGCAGGAGGCGGTAACGTTGAAGAAGGCGCCAGATCCGATCGATCGTCACGTCGGCAGCCGCGTTCGGATGCAGCGTATCCTCATGAAAATGAGTCAGGAGAAGCTCGGAGACGCGCTCGGACTGACATTTCAGCAAGTGCAGAAATATGAGAAGGGCGCCAATCGTATCGGCGCGAGCCGCCTGCAGCAGATTTCGAAGACTTTGAACGTGCCGCCGTCCTTTTTCTTCGAAGGCGCGCCAACCAGCGGCGCGCCCGCGCCGTCCGACGGATTCGCTGAGGAGTCTTCGTCGCAATATGTGGTCGATTTTTTATCGACGACGGAAGGCCTGCATCTCAATCGCGCCTTCGCACGCATCCGCGATCCCAAGGTGCGAAAGCGCGTGCTCGATCTCGTGACGACGCTCGCAGAGCAGTCCGAGCCGCCCCGGGAGTAAGAGAATGTCGTTCTCCAAAACGAACGATTTGGCCTTTTCGGCTTGACGCACCGAACGGGCGCTGGCAGATGACTCCCCCTGCTCCGCAGTTGTTCGACTCTTCCTCAAAGCCATCGGAGATTTGGAAGTGACCCGGAAAAATTATCTTTTCACGAGCGAGTCTGTTTCCGAAGGCCATCCGGACAAGGTTTGCGACCGTATTTCAGACGAAATCGTTGACGAATTCTTCCGTGAAGGCCCCAAGGCCGGCATCGACCCCTACGCCATTCGCGTCGCGGCGGAGACTCTCGCGACGACAAACCGCGTGGTCATCGCCGGAGAAGTCCGCGGGCCGCATGTTCCTTTCGATCGCATCATCGAGATCACGCGCGGCGCAATTCGCGCCATCGGCTACGAGCAGCGCGGCTTCCACTGGAACACCGCCAACGTGGAAGTGCTGCTGCACGAGCAGTCCGTCGACATTGCACAGGGCGTGGACGCCGCCGGCAACAAGGACGAAGGCGCGGGCGACCAAGGCATCATGTTCGGCTACGCCGTGCGCGAAACGCCCGAACTGATGCCCGCGCCGATCTATTATTCGCATAAGATTCTGGAACTGCTCGCCCAGGCCCGCCATAGCGGCAAGGAAAAAGGCCTCGGTCCCGACGCCAAGAGCCAGGTCACCGTGCGCTACGCCGACGGCAAGCCCGTCGAGGCGACGCAGATCGTGCTGTCGCATCAACACGTCGACGAGACCCTGTCGCCCGCCGACATTCGCAGCATCGCCGAGCCTTATATCCGCAACGCGCTGCCCGACGGCTGGATCACCAACACGACCGTCTGGCACGTCAATCCGACCGGCAAGTTCTACATTGGCGGGCCCGACGGCGACGCCGGCCTCACCGGCCGCAAGATCATCGTTGACACCTATGGCGGCGCTGCGCCGCATGGCGGCGGCGCGTTCTCCGGCAAGGATCCGACCAAGGTCGATCGTTCGGCCGCATACGCCGCGCGTTATCTCGCCAAGAACGTCGTCGCGGCCGGGCTCGCCGACCGCTGCACGCTGCAGCTGTCCTACGCAATCGGCGTCGCCGAGCCGCTCTCGATTTATGTCGATCTGCATGGCACCGGCCATGTGTGCGAGGAGAAAGTCGAAGAGCTGCTGCCGCAACTCATTCGCCTCTCGCCGCGCGGCATTCGCGAGCACCTTCAGCTCAATCGGCCGATCTACGCCCGCACCTCCGCCTACGGCCATTTCGGCCGGACGCCCGATGCGGACGGCGGCTTCTCCTGGGAGAAGACCGATCTCGTCGACCAGCTGAAGTCGCATTTCGCGTAACATTCGCCAAAATCGACGAACGGCTCGGAACGCGAAGGCCGCAGCGGGGAAATTTCCGTCGCCAAATGGCTCTGTTCATGGCGGGCGCAAGCCGGCGCCATGAAAGAGTGACGTTAGAATGATCGCGGCCATTTAGCGCTATGGGCGAGACCTCTCAGCAACGCGGCGCTCACGCCCGTCTCTATGGCCGCTCGAAAGGCAAGGCGCTCAGAAAGCGTCAGGCGACGCTGATCGACGAGCTCTTGCCGCGTCTGTCGCTCGACCTTGCGCAGCCGCCGGCGGCTACGGCCCGCGAAAGGCGCCTCGAGATCGGCTTTGGCGGCGGCGAGCATCTGATTGCGGCGGCGAGCGACAGCCCCGAGGTTGAATTCATCGGCTGCGAGCCTTTCCTCAACGGCGTGGCGAAGCTCCTCGCCCGAATCGACGAGCGTGGACTGACGAATATCCGCCTGCATCAAGGCGACGCCGCAGATGTGCTCGACTGGCTGCCGGAGGACAGCCTATCCCGCGTGTATCTGTTTTACCCAGATCCTTGGCCAAAGAGGCGCCAGCGCAAGAGGCGTTTCGTTGCACGTGAAAATCTCGACCGTCTGGCGCGGGCGATGCATGCGGGCGCGGAGCTGCGCTTTGCGACGGACATTGACGACTACGCCGCCTGGACGCTGGCGCGGCTGCGCGCGCACCCGGCCTTCCGCTGGCGCGCGCAGCGCGCCGAGGACTGGCTAACGCCATGGTCAGGTTGGACTCGAACCAAATATGAAGCCAAAGCCATGGCAGAAGGTCGCAATCCGGTCTATCTGAGCTTCATCCGGGCGCTGCGCTAAGCCGCCTCGAAGCTGCAGAGCCTTCAAGATCACACGGCCGATGATGGCGACAAAGGGAGACGCGCATGGTTGAGACGGCGGGAATGGCTAACGCGCCGACGACGCCGATCGAAACGACCACGGATCGTTTCCGCGCCGACGTTCTCGACGCTTCGATGCGGCAGATCGTGCTCGTCGATTTCTGGGCGCCATGGTGCGGCCCCTGTCGCCAGCTCGCGCCCGTCATCGAGCGTCTGGTGGCGGCCTCCGGCGGCAAAATCGCGCTCGTCAAAATGAATATCGACGCCGATCCGCTGATCGCCGATCAGCTTGGCGTCAAGTCGATTCCGGCCGTCGTGGCGTTTCAGCGCGCACGACCGATCGATGGTTTCGTCGGCGCGCTGCCCGAAAGTCAAATCAAGGGCTTCCTGGAGCGGCTCATCGGCCCGATCGAGGACGAGGGCGATGCGGTCGAAGCGGCGCAGGCGATGATCGCGGACGGCGATCTCGCCGGCGCGGAATCGCTGCTGAGTGAACTCGCCGGCGGCGAACCGCCCAACGCCAGGGCCGCAGCCGTCTTGCTGCGTCTATATATCGACTCAGGGCGCTTCGATGAGGCGGGGGCGCTGTTTGAGGCCCTTCCCGACGCCATTCGCCGCGACAGCGGCGTCGCGGCGGCTGGGGCCGCGCTTCAGAACGCCCAGCAGGCCCAGGATCTCGGCGAGATCGACGAACTGAGAAATCGCGTCGATCGCCATCCCGACGACCTGCAGGCCTGTTTCGATCTCGCGCTCGCGCTCAACGCCAAGGGACTGCGCGAGGAAGCGGCGGATGCGCTGCTTGAAATCATCCGCCGCGACCGTAGTTGGAACGATGATGGCGCAAGAAAACAGCTCATTCAGTTTTTTGAGGCGTGGGGACCGATGGATAAGGCGGCCGTGAACGCACGGCGGCGGCTGTCCACGCTGCTCTACTCCTAGGGAGGCGTTCGCCGATATGAGCCTGAACCGTCCCTACGCCGACATCGACGAATTACCGAGGATTCTACCGCTCTTCCCGCTTGCGGGCGCCATATTGCTGCCGCGCGGCGAACTGCCGCTCAATGTTTTTGAGCCGCGCTATCTTGCAATGGTCGACGACGCGATCGCCGGCGCGCGCCTGATCGGCATGATCCAGCCGCTGCCGGGCGACGAGACGATCGGCGAATCGACGCATCTCTATGATGTCGGCTGCGCCGGACGGATCACGCGCCTCGCCGAGACCGGAGACGGCCGCTATCTCATCACCCTTACCGGCGTGGCGCGGTTTCGCGTTCTCGAGGAGCTTAGAGTTCGAACGCAATACCGGCAGTGTCAGGTCGGATATGACGAATTCTTAGAGGATTTGACGACAGGCGCCGGCGCCGACGCGGTCGACCGCGAAAGCATGGTGTCAATGTTGCGCAACTTCGCCGAATGTTCGAAACTTGAAGTCGACTGGGCGAGCATAGACGCGGCGCCGACGGAGACGCTCGTCAACGCGCTGGCGATGATGTGTCCGTTCGGCGCCAATGACAAGCAGGCGCTGATCGAAGCCATCGATCTGAAAACCCGGGCGGAAACGCTTATCGCGCTCGCAAAGCTCGATCTCGCGCAACGAAATGGCGACCGGCCGCAATGGCATTGAAGGACATTAACAACCATGACTGACGAACGCGATTCCGGCGCCGAGAGACTCGAATCCCCTGTGGAGCCGACGCGCATTGATCCGCGCCTGCTCGAAATCCTCGTCTGCCCGCTGACGAAGACGACGCTCGAATATGACAACGCGCGCCAGGAACTCATTTCGCGCTCGGCGCGGCTTGCCTATCCGATCCGGGACGGCATTCCGATCATGCTGCCCGAAGAGGCGCGCCAGATCGACTGACCGGCTCGTCCGCAATGGACGAAACCGCGCCATCCAAGCTTCTGGCGCTTCTCGATCTCGAGGAGGTCGGACCAGACCTCTTCCGCGGCCATAGCCCGGCCTCTTCCGGCCGTCAGGTCTATGGCGGTCAGGCCGTGGCTCAGGCGCTCGTCGCCGCGACGCGGACGGCGCCTAAAGACCGCCCCGTTCATTCGCTGCACGGCTATTTCGTCCTCGCCGGCGATCCCTCGATTCCGATCGACTTCACCGTCGAACGCGTCCGCGACGGCAGGAGCTTCACGACGCGGCGCTGTAACGCCATGCAGCGCGGACACACGATCTTCTCAATGGAGGCGTCGTTCCAGCGGCGAGAAGAAGGTCTTGCGCACGCCGTCCCTATGCCGGACGCGCCGGACCCAGAGAGTCTCGACGACGTGCATGCGCTCGTTGAGCGTTTTCGCGCCTTCCTTCCGGAACAGGCCGAGAGCTGGCTGAAGCGGCGAAGCGCGCTTGATATGCGCGTCGTCGCGCCCGACGACGTATTTTTTCCCGAACGCCGCGCCGCCGGACAGATGATCTGGTTTCGCGTGCGCGGCGCGGTCCCGGACGATCCCGCCATTCACACGGCGCTGCTCGCCTATCTTTCCGATATGACGCTGCTCAATACGGCGCTGCTCGTTCACGGCCTGACGATCTTCGATCCGAAGATCCAGGTGGCGAGCCTCGATCACGCCCTGTGGATTCACGGGCCGCTGCGCGTCGACGAATGGCTGCTCTATGCGCAGCAAAGCCCGTGGGCCGGCGGCGCGCGCGCCCTGACGCGCGGGCAGATCTTCACCCGCGAGGGACTCCTCGTCGCCTCCGTGAGCCAGGAAGGCCTGGTGCGCCAACGTAACTCGGCGAGATCCTGAGCCTGCCCAGATTTCAGGCAGCAGGCGAAAGTCTGCGTAACAACTAGGCGCCGAACCGGCCCGCCGCGCCATAAACGAAAGCGCTCGGGCGAGCCGCGGACGCCCTGATCTCGCGCATAATTGAGGCCCGCAAAGGCAATAGCCAACCCGCTGCAAGCTGCGGCGCCGTCGCCGTCACAGCAGATACGCTTCCGGTCGGTAGATTTCAGGCGTCAGCGCGGCTGGCACGGCATTTGAAAGCGGCAAGTCGCCGACGCGGCGGCGTCCTCCCCGCGACTTGCAATCAAGAGACGCCGCCGTCACGCGAGCGACGCTCGCCAACGAGGTCGATAACCAACAGGATTGGCAGATGAAAATCGTCACAGCGATCATCAAGCCGTTCAAGCTCGATGAGGTCCGCGACGCGCTGACCAACATCGGCGTGCACGGCCTTACCGTGACTGAAGTCAAGGGCTACGGACGTCAGAAGGGACATACGGAAATTTATCGCGGCGCAGAGTATGCGATCAGTTTCTTGCCAAAGCTAAAAATCGAAGTCGCCGTCGACGCCGCCCTCGTCGAACAGGTGATCCAGGCAATCTCCAACACCGCGCGCACCGGACAGATCGGCGACGGAAAGATTTTCGTCACGCCGCTCGAACGCGCCATCCGCATCCGCACCGGCGAAACCGACACCGACGCGCTTTGATCGCCTCTCCGCAACATCAGGAGCTATTACACATGAAACTTCCTTCGCCTCGAAGCGCTTCTGTCGCTTCGATCATCGCGGGAGCGGCGATTTCGGCATCGTTGGCGTTTCCGGCCTTCGCCGCGAATGATCCGACTCCCAATCCCGGCGACACCGCCTGGATGCTGACGTCGTCGCTCTTGGTGCTGATGATGTCGATTCCGGGCCTAGCGCTGTTCTACGGCGGCCTGGTGCGCGCCAAGAACATGCTGTCCATCCTGTCGCAAACCTTCGCGATCGTCGCGCTCGTCGGCGTGATCTACACGGTTTATGGCTACTCGCTGGCCTTCGGCGACGGCGGTTCGCTCAACAGCTATATTGGCGGCTTCAACAAGCTGTTTCTCAAGGGCGTGACGGCCGCTTCCAATGTGGCGACCTTCACCCCCGGCACCGTCATTCCGGAATATGCCTATTTCGTCTTCCAGATGACCTTCGCGATGATCACCCCGGCGCTGATCATCGGCGCTTTCGCCGAGCGCATGAAATTTTCGGCCGTTCTGCTGTTCGTCGCCTTCTGGGTGACGATCATCTACTTCCCCATCGCGCATTGGGTGTGGGGCGTCGCCGATCCGAACGCGCTTGTCGACGCGGCGACCCAACTCGCCGCGGCGGGCGACGAGGCGGCGAAAGCGGCCGCGCAGACGAAGATCGATGAGATCAACGCCGCCGTGGGCTGGCTCGCCGGCAAGGGCGCGCTGGACTTCGCGGGCGGCACGGTGGTGCACATCAACGCCGGCATCGCGGGTCTCGTGGGCGCAATCATGGTTGGCAAGCGCATCGGCTACGGCAAAGAAGCCTTGCCGCCGCATTCGCTGACCCTGTCGATGGTCGGCGCCTCCCTGCTGTGGGTCGGCTGGTTCGGCTTTAACGCCGGCTCCAATCTCGAGGCGAACGGCGCGACTGCGCTTGCATTCGTCAACACCATGGTGGCGACGGCGGCTGCGGCGCTCTCCTGGATGGTTGTCGAGTGGTTGTTGAAGGGCAAACCGTCGATGCTCGGCCTCATCACCGGGGCCGTCGCCGGCCTCGTCGCGGTGACGCCGGCGTCGGGTTATGCAGGTCCTGTCGGCGCCATCGTCCTCGGGCTCGCCGTTTCGCCGATCTGCCTCTTCTTCGTCGATTTCGTGAAGAAGATGGCGGGCTATGACGATGCGCTCGACGTCTTCGGCGTGCACTGCATCGGCGGCATCACCGGCGCGCTTGCGACGGGAATTCTGGTCAGTCCCGATCTTGGCGGCGTCGGCATCACCGACTACACCAATCTGGAAAACTACGCCGGAACCTACGACATGATCGCGCAGATGAAGGCCCAGGGAATCGCCGTCATCGCGACTCTTCTGTGGTCCGGCATCGGGTCGGCGATCCTCTATAAGCTCGTCGATGTGATCGTCGGTCTGCGGCCGACTCCCGATCAAGAGCGCGAAGGCCTCGACATCACCGATCACGGCGAGCGCGCTTACAACTACTAAGTTCGGTCTCCTGAACGATGCGAAGCGGCGCCCACGGGCGCCGTTTCTTTTTGTGTAGATGCGCGGGCTTCCAAGCGAGGGACTGGAGAAGAAGGGCGGCGATACCTCCCCCTTGCGGGGAGGTCGCGACGCGAAGCGGCGCGGGTGGGGGTGATGACGTTTCTCCCGGTGCAAGTCACCCCAGCCGGTTCGCTTCGCGAACCACCCTCCCCGTCAAGGGGCGGGATTTCGCCTCCCACCAAGACGTATTGCCCTCGTCATCGAGGGAAGGCAGATTGCGCGTCTTTCCAATCGGATCAGGACTGGCCTATGTCGCGGTTTGTTAATCGGCGCGTTTTCCTTCTTTGCTTAGCTGTCGCGTTCGGGATCCCGATTCTTTCCGCCCGCGCCGCTGAGCGCGTCGTCAATCTCACCTTCGTCGTCTTCAGCGACATCTACGAAATGGCCGAGAGAGACGGACGCGGCGGTTTCGCCCGGATCGCCGGCGGGCTGAAAGGCGAGCGCGCAAAAGCAAAAAACATCATCGTCGCGCACGCCGGCGACACGCTGTCGCCCTCGCTCACCTCGAGCGTCGACAAGGGCGCGCATATCATCGACCTTCTCAACCGCATCGGCGTTGACGTGTTCACGCCCGGCAATCACGAGTTCGATTTCGGCGAAGCGGTTTTTCGCCAACGCATGAGCGAAGCGAAGTTCCCTCTGCTCGCCGCGAATCTACGCGACGCCTCCGGCCGCGCCCTGCCCGGTTTTGCCGACAGCAAGATCGTCGATGTCGACGGGGTGAAGGTCGGAATCTTTGGTCTGACCGACGACGAGTCCGCGAGACGGTCCAGTCCCGGAAGCCTGAAACTTCTGCCCGCGATCGAGACCGCGAAGCGCGAGGCCAAGGCGCTGCGCGACGCCGGCGCGGATCTTGTCGTCGTCGTCACCCATTCCGAATGGCAAGACGATCTGCGCCTCGCGAAACTCGGACCGATCGACATTGTTCTGTCCGGGCATGACCATAATCTTCTAGTCGCCTATGACGGGCGCGCCGCGATCGGCGAGACACAGGCCGACGGCGTTAATCTCGTCGCGATCGATGTCGAGATGCGGATCGCCGACGACGGCGTCAAACGCTGGACGCCCAAGTTCCGCATCATCGACACGGCGGACGTGGCGCCGGACGCCGCGATTGCAGAACGCGTCGCGCAATATGAAGCCGAGGTGGACAAAGCGCTCGACGTCGACATCGGGCGCACAAAGACGCCGCTCGACAGCCGAAAGGCGAGCGTTCGCAGTGAAGAGACCGCGATCGGCGACTTTTTCGCCGACACGATGCGCGCCGCCGCCGGCGCCGACGTCGCGATCATCAACGGCGGCGGCATTCGCGGCAACCGCAACTATGCCGCCGGGACAACACTGACGCGCAAGGACATCGCCAAGGAGCTGCCGTTCAACAATCAGCTGGTGACTCTGGCGCTTACAGGCGCCGATCTTCGCGCGGCGCTGGAAAACTCCGTCTGGCTGGTCGGCAAGGACGCCGGCCGCTTCGCGCAGATTTCCGGCGCCCGCATCGTCGTGCGGCGCGACGCGGTTCCTGGCTCG
>JALHNR010000028.1 GCA_022843525.1 Methylocystis sp.
GAATGTCGTCGATCGCGTCAACAGCGGCCGACGCGCGCAGTTTTTTGCGGTGCTTTTTCTGATCGCGGCGAGCGTCGCCTTGGCGCTCTTCATGGCGCGGCGCGTCGCCCGGCGTTCTGAGGACGAGTCCGCACCGACGTCTTTGCGCAAAGCGGCCGCCGCCGGATGGACGGCGCTCGTCATCGTGGCCGCGCCGGTTGCGGCGGTCGGCGCGTTAAGCCTCGCCTTCGACGCCTATGATCTTATCGACGCCGCGCTCGAACCGATCTGGCGTCGCTTTGTCGAGGGAGTGGCGCGCATCGCCTTCGCCTACGCCATCGCGCGCGCGGTTCTTGCCCCCGCGCATCCGAACTGGCGGCTGATTGATCCGGGCGATCGGCTTGCGAAACGTCTCACGCAACTCGTCACGCTGGCTGCGCTGACTCTTTCCGCGACGCGGTTCCTGGAGCAATTGGAAGAGTCGGTGCAGGGGGGCCTTTCGCTCGTGATCGTGACACGCGGCCTCGGCGTTATGATCGTCACGGCGCTCATCGCTATCGCGCTCTTCAATCTGCCAAGCCGAGTCGACGTCGAGGAGGGCGCCGCCGTCGCCACCCCCGAGGGTCGCGACTGGATGAGCGCCGCGCGTTTTTTCGGGGCGCTTATCGTGCTCGTGCTCGTCGGGGCGAGCGCGGCCGGCTATGTCACTTTCGCTAATTTCGTCATTCTGCAGATCGGCTGGACGGCGGCGGTCATCGCCATTCTGTATGTCGTCGTCACCCTTTCGCGCGGCGGCATCGAGGCGTCGCTTGCGCCGACGAGTTTCCTCGGTCGCAAAATGATCAGCGGTCTTGGCGTGCGCCGTGAGCAGCTCGCGCCGCTCGCCGTGCTCCTGTCCGGCATTGTCACGCTGCTCTGTTTCCTCGCGGCGGCGTTGGTGGCGCTTGCGCCGCTCGGCTACGAGTCGGGAGATTTCCTGGGCAATATTCGCTCGGCGTTCGTTTCCTTCAGAATCGGCGACGTCACGATCTCTCCTTCAAGCGCGCTTGTGGCGATGCTGCTCTTCGCCGCGGCGCTTGCCGCGACGCAAGGACTGCGGCGCTGGCTTGACGCGCGTTTTCTGCCGCTCACCCGGCTCGATCTCGGTTTGCGCAACTCCATCAGCGCGACGCTTGGCTACGCCGGCTTCATTTTCGCGGCGGCGCTCGCACTGTCTTATGTCGGGCTCGGGTTCGAAAAACTCGCGATCGTCGCCGGCGCGCTCTCGGTCGGCATCGGCTTTGGCCTGCAATCGATCGTCAACAATTTCGTCTCCGGCCTCATCCTGCTGTGGGAGCGCGCCATTCGCGTCGGCGACTGGGTCGTGGTCGGCGACGAGCAGGGCTATGTCAAACGCATCAATGTCCGCTCCACTGAGATCGAGACCTTCGATCGCGCGACGATGATCGTGCCGAATTCAAATCTCGTCGCGGGCGTCGTGAAGAACTGGCTGCGCGGCGACAAGGTCGGCCGCATCAAGATCGCCATTTCGCCGCATGTCGGCGTCGATCCGGAAAGAATGCGCGACATTCTTCTTGCGGCGGCGCGCGCGCAGGAAGGCGTTTTGCGGATACCCGCGCCGCAGGTGATGTTCCTCGGCATGGAGGCGAACATCTTTAAATTCGAGCTTTGGTGCTACGTCGAGGACGTCGAGCAGTCAGCGCGCGTGCGCAGCGACCTGCACTTCGATCTTTACCAGCGCCTTAACGACGCCGGAATCTCGATCGGTCCGGCGGCTTCGTCGCCGCCGCCGACAATCGTCAACATCCCCGAACTCGACAAGCTGGCCGCAGCGGCCGTCGCGAGCGCGCTGGCGATCGAAGCCAATCTGGCGGGCGGCAAGAGCGAAGATGAGCGGACCGAACGGTCCGACGATTCTAACGAGGACGCTGCGACGCCGGACGATGCGCTAGCAAAGTAATTCCTCGCCATTCATTGTTTCTCAAAGAATGAGGAGCGAGATGCGCGTGATGTTTTCCTCGCTTCTCCCTCGCGCCGCCACTCTCCTGGCGCTCGGCGTGCTTGCCGGCTGCAACGCCGCGCAAGAGCCTGCGCCCAGGGTGACCGGGTCGGAGCCGCCGATGTATCGCTCTCTGGCGGCGGCCGGCGCGCGCGTCGATCCGGTGACGGCGCGCGACATGATTTCGCTCTATCGACGCAACAGCGGGCTCGGCGCTCTGACGCTGGATGACGGGCTGCAGCGCGTCGCAGAGGCGCAGGCGCGGGACATGGCGCAAAGCGGCGATCTTGCGGCGCGCGGCGAACTCGGCGACCGCCTCGCAGGCGCCGGCATTCAAACGCCGGCGGCCGTGGAGAATGTATCGGCGGGCTACCGCACGCTGGCGGAAGCATTTTCCGGCTGGCGCGATTCCGCGCCGCATAATGCGCGCATGCTGGACAAGCGCGTGAAGCGGATGGGCATCGCGACGGCATACGCGGCCGGGGCGAAATACAAGGTCTATTGGGCGCTCGTTCTTGCCGACTGAGGTCAGGGGCGTACCCGGCGCCTGCGCTTGCCGCCCCCCGGCGGGGCGCCGCAGGACTCCGGGGCGGGCTCCGCTGCTTCATTGACGAGAGCGTCGTCCACCCGCACATAGCGCACGCCGAGAAAGAACAGGATTTGCGCGTCGCGCTGCTGCACGTCGTTGCGCCCCCTCGTGCGCGGCTGGAAGGCGATGACCTTCCCCATGGCGATTTCTCCAAGCTCGTTCCGCCGACGATGAATCAGCCGTCCTTAACGATTAGGAATTGGCGAGGGTTAATGCTCCGTCAACGACCGGATGCTAAATTTTCTGCCAGTTGCGTATGGGTTCGAGTGGTGAAGTGATGGGCGCCGATAGGGAACAGCGTCGGATAGTCGACGCTTCGCTGCTTCGAGCGGTCGTCGATCAGTTTGTTGAGCGATCGATGCATCCGACGGCCGACATCCGGCAGTTCGAACAGCTCGCGCTCGGGCTCATCGACATTGTCGATGCTGAAACAGTGGCCCGCGCGGCGTTGCCGCTCTGCTTTCATCCCGAAACGCCCGCCTCGATTTTCGCGCGTCTTTTCGACAAGGGCGGCGCCGCGGCCGCGCTTGCCTTTCAATTCGCGCCTAAGCTCGCGCAGCGGGACATGATCGCCACCGCCGAGCAGGGGCTGGCGCAATTCGCGGCGGCCGTCGCCCGCCGTCGTGACCTCGATCGGGAGACGATGCTGACGCTTGCGTCGCGTCCCGAGGGCGAGGTGCTTCGCGCGCTCGCCGGCAATCTCGCCGCGCATTTTGATTCGGCGTCCAGGCGGGCGTTGGTCATGGCGGCGCGCGATGATCTGACGCTCGCGCGCATGTTGCTTGATCGCGACGACCTGGATCTCGATCCAGAACCGCTTTTCCTTGCGGCGAACCGGCTCGAGCGCACGGCGATCGTGCTCAACGCCTGCCGCCAAATATTGGCGAGCGGCGCGACCGAAGCGCCGCTTCGCGCCGACGACGCTTTCCTCGAGAAACTGGAAGCCGCGGCGCAACGCCATGATCGCAACGCGGTGGCCGCTCTCCTCTCGGAGGCGCTCGAATGCCGAAAGGATCGGGCCCGCGCGCTTGTCGTCGACCATCTTGGCGAGGCGCTCGCTTTGGCGCTCAATGCGATTGGCGTCCCGCTCGAATCGGCGACGCACATCCTTCTTTGCGCCGAGCCGGGAGTCGCCCATGACGTCGAGGTCGTGCGGGCGTTGCTCGGCTTGATGCGCTCGACGCCGCAGCGCGCCGCGGCGCGCATCGTGGGCGCCATGACCGGCGCGGCGCGATCGGAGCGCGAGAATTCTCGCCGTGCCGCGCGAGAAGATCCCGGCGCGCTGACGCGCCGCCGCGCCGCGCCGCAGCAATCACTGGCGCGGCCATCGCGCAAACTTGATCAATCCGCTTAGAGCGCTTCCCGATCGCGGGGGATCATGTGATCGACAGAAATCGTTCAATCAAAAGAGAGCAGGCTCTCATCGAAAAAGTTCGTCGGCTTTTTCGCAAACCTGCTTGCGCTAAGCGGCGAGGTCGACGAACACGCGGCCGTCCGGGTCCTCGATCTCGACGATCCAAAGGTCCGGGTCGAACATGATCTCGCGCTTGAGCCTCTGCTCGGCCTCCGCGGGATCGAGCCAGTCGCCTGCATGGACGCGCGCGAACAGCCGATCGACTCCCTCCGGCGGCTCTTCGCTCTGCGGGGCAGGGCCATAGACGGCGGCGCGCCCGTCAAGCCGATCGAGTTTGACAAAGATCGCGCCGGCTTCAGCGGCGCCGCGCCGGCGCAGCATGGCGACCGCGCCTTGCACCTCAGCCCGGCGGATCAGCGCGGAGACGAATATGTCGGACCTTAGTCGCATGGGCGCAAACTAGCGCTTGAGCGGCGGGATTGTCGAACGCGCGCGACTCAAGGGCGTGGGAGGCGGGAGCGCGCCGCGAGCTGCTGCAGCAATTTCGGCGTGATGCGCCCTTTGACCGGCAGGCCGGCGTCGCCCTCGAACTTCTCCAAAGCATGGCGCGTCGCGCCGTTGAGAACGCCGTCGGAGCGCACCACATAGCCGAGCTTCAGGAGGGCGCGCTGTGCATAAAGAACGTTTTTGTCGACAGAAGCAGTTTTGTCGGCGCTAGCGGCCTTGTCCGCCTTGTCCGCCTTGTCCGCCTTGTCGGTTTTGTTGGCGCTTGCCTTAATCGGCGGCGGATCGCCGACGATCAGCAGGCCGATCGCGTCCCGCTTCTTGTCCGCTGTGTGCGGCGGATCTGCTTTCGCCGGCGCGCTCTTGCCCCCATCGAGGCTTTTGGCGGCGTCAAGCTTTTCGATCTTGCTGGCGATGAGGTCTTTTGGAGTGGCGCGCGCGGGGGCATCCGGGTCTCGCTCGATCCGTGCGGATTCAATCACGGCCGGTCGTCGCGCCGGCGGCGTCGGCGCGCCGAGGACCGCATTTGAAGGCTGGGCCGAGAAGAGCGGCGCCGGATGTCTTCCGTCCTGGAAGAACAGCGCGTTCATGGGCACGCCGATCGCCGCCACGGCGGCGATGCCGAGGATGAGCGTGACGCCGATTGGCGTCGCGCCGAACATGCGCGCAAGGACTGAGCGACGCCGATTGCGCCTTGTGTCGCGGGGCGGGGCGCGATCGGTGGGGGAAGCCTGAAAGCGAGAGGCGTAGAGCGAGGCGTCACGCAATTTTCTTCACCGTTGCTAGTTCTGCGCCGCCGACCGCGGCCACGCTGAGCGGCGCGCCAAGTCGCGCGACCGCCTGAATTCTCGCCGGACCGCTGGTCACGCCGTGGTGGATACGGCAGTCGAGCGGCAGGCGCACGGAAACCGTCGTGCCGACCTGCAGGCCGCTTTCGATGGTGATCGAACCGCCGTGCAGCCCCACGAGTCCGCACACCATGGAAAGGCCGAGGCCGGTTCCCTCGCGCCCGCTGTCGAGCGACGCGCGCGTCTGAAAGAAGGGATCGCCGAGCCGTGCGAGATCGCCTGCGGCGATGCCTGCGCCATCGTCGGCGACGGTGACGACGACGTGATTTCCTTCAAGCTGAAGCGCCAGCGTCACCGTGCCGCCGCGCGGCGTGAATTTCAGCGCGTTAGAGAGCAGATTGATCAAGATCTGCCTGCAGCCGCGTTTGTCGGCGACGATCTCGCCAAGACTTTCGGCATATTCGCGCGCGAGCCTCACGCCCGACTGATCGGCCTGCAGCTGCATCATGTCGCAGCACTGATCGGCGAGCGTCGGCAGGGCGAAGGACTCAGCGGTGATTTCCATCGCGCCGGATTCGATTTTGGACATATCCAGTATGGAGTTGACGATCTCGAGCAGATGGTTGCCGGAGTCGCTGATGATCGATGCATATTCGCGCTGTTTGGCGGGTTCGGAAGGCGCAGTTTCGTCAGTCGCCAACATCTGGGAGAAGCCGATGATGGCGTTGAGCGGCGTGCGCAGCTCATGGCTGACATTGGCGAGGAGGCGCACGTTGCTGGTTGCAGCGCGCTCAGCTGCCGCGTGAGCCGCCGCAAGCGCGATGTCGGCTTCGAGCGTGGCGTGCACGTCTCGCAGGGCGCAGACGACGGCCTCCGCTGCGCATCCCTCGCCGTTCGATGGAGCGCGGCGCAGGCGCGCCTCGAAATAGTTGAAGACGGGCGCGAGGAAGCCGCTCAAAGCATCGCTCGCAACGCCAATCTGAACGCGAACGGCTGCGGTCTCCACCGCCTCGCCGTCGACGGCGTCGGAGACCGCCTTGAGGAAGCTCGGCCGGTCGGCGACGTGAATGCGCTGGAAGAATTCGCGCCCGATCAGATCGCGCCGATTGAGATCAAAGGCGTGGCGCGCATCGCCAAGCACCGCGTGGACGAAGCCGGCGCGATCGAGGTGCAGCAGGATGTCGCCGACGGCGCCGGTCAGAAGCTTGAGCTCGCGGTCGTTGCGCGCTTCGGCGCGGGCGCGAGTTTGCTCGACCCGGATGGCGCCGAAGACGAGCGCGGCGATATAGAGAAACAGTGGCGCTCCGAGAAGAATGGCCGTCGTCGCATGTTCAGTCAGTTCGCGCGGCGCCCCAAGATTAAGGCCGGCGGTCAGCGCAAGCGCGGCGACGGCCACCACTTCGATGACGAGGACCGCGCCGGCCTCGGGCGTCAGAGCGGCCTCTATGAGCGCAACGAGCAGCAGCGCGACTGAAAAGGCGTCGTAGCCCGGCGTTAGCGCGTGAATGGCCGTCGCCAGCGCCATCCAGCCGCCGATCGAGAGGCTCCGCGCAATGAGCAAATCTCCCGTGCGCGACAACACGATGACGGAGGCGAGCGGGATCTGCGCGAGAAGGAAAAGGACCAACTCGCTTGCTGACGGTGCGCCATGGAAGAAGAGAAACAGCGGCACCGAGAGCAGGACATAGGCGGCGACGATGAGCCGAGCGACGATGAACGCCCGATGACGCGCCTCTTCCAACGGTCGTCCGGCGACCCGCTCATGCAAGGCGGCATCCACGCAGGACGGGTAGTGGCTGTCGTCGGCGATGCTACTCAAGGCTTACGCTCCTTATCGGCAATAGAGATAGCAGGGCGTCCTTAAGCAGCCGCTAAGCCGATGCGAAAGCTTCAACAGCTACGCGGCGACGCATCGACATGGTTTGCATTTTATTGCCATGGCTTTCGGGGAAAGAATCCGATGGCGCGTTTACGAAGGCTCAACTCCGCCGCGCCATCACTGACAAGAAAACCGCTTTCCTGACGGAGACGACGAGTTGGTTTTTCTTGCCAAATGCGCGATCTGCATTCTCCTCGTCTGCGTCGCCCTGCAATGGCGCGTTGATCACGCGCCGCTTGCGCGGACAGGCGCAGCCGCCCGCGCACCGACGCCACAAAATGCGTCCGGTTTCGTGCACGAGGCTCTCGAGAAAGCCGCTTCGCTGAGTCGCGCGGGCGGCGACGCGCTTGCTGGCGCCGCGCGCGATAAATGTCTGTCGGCGCCGCGCGAGTGCCTGTCGGCGGCGCAGCGACTGCAATCGGCCGCGAGTCGCCCGCATTGAAATCTGCAATCCACGATGGCGAAGTGTGTAATAGCTGCGCCGCTACGGCGGTTTTGCAGAATCAGTTTTTTGACACTAAACATGATCGCGCTTGGCGCGCGATTTTGAGGCCGAACCGCCACCGAGGCCATTCCGTTTTTGCTCGCGCGACCCGTTCGCACATCGCGAGCCATCCTCTCCCTAAAGGAGGCGGCCATGTCCGAAGAAACTTCATCGCAACCCGAAGATACGGTTTCCCGCTCCGAACTGACCAATCTGCAGGAGCAGCTCAAGGCGACGCGCATGGAGCGCGACCGGCAGATTTTCGAGAAGTCCGAGATCGTCGCGAAGGCGAACGCCTACGCCAAGGAGCGCGACGATGTTCGCGACAGCCTGGCGGCGATGACCGCCGAACGCGACCGCCTCGCCGCGGAGAACGCCGGAGCGTCGACGAAAGCGCTCGAGATGTCTCGGCAGCTCGAAGCCGCCAATCGCCGGGCCGACGAGGCTGCGGCGGAGGTCGTGCGGCTGCGCCACGCGATCGCCACCGCGCCCTCATCCGATCCCGCCGTCGTGCTGTGGAGCCTCATCTCGGAAAAGACGCGGGATGGCGTCGCCTGGGTAAGAGGCAAGATTCCCGCCGACAGCGCGGCTTTGCCCTGGTTCGACAAGACGGTCTCGATCGTGACCCAGGTCGGCTGCATGGCCGTGAAGGCGGCGGACGCCTTCATCCGCTGGGCCGTGCCCAAGGCTATCGAGCTTTTTAACAAAGGCAAGGCGGAGCTCGAAGCGCGGATGGAGAAGAAGTAGCCTTCACAAGGCTCAGGCGGCGCCCTGGCGCCCGCCAAGGGATGAAATGGCGCCGGGCTTGGGCCGGCGCACCCTTTCATTCCTTGGCGGGCGCTGCTATCCCCGCGCCATGACCGCCCACAAGATCGAAAACATCCGCAATTTCTCGATTGTCGCGCATATCGACCACGGCAAATCGACCCTGGCCGACCGGCTCATTCAGGAGACAGGAACGGTCGCCGCCCGCGACATGGTCGAGCAGGTGCTCGATTCGATGGACATCGAGCGCGAGCGCGGCATCACCATCAAGGCGCAGACGGTGCGCCTCAATTACAAGGCCAAGGACGGCAAGGATTATGTCCTCAATCTGATGGACACGCCGGGCCACGTCGACTTCGCCTATGAGGTGTCCCGCTCGCTGAAGGCCTGCGAAGGCTCGCTGCTTGTCGTCGACGCCTCCCAGGGGGTCGAAGCGCAGACGCTCGCCAACGTCTATCAGGCGATCGACGCCGGGCATGAGATCGTACCCGTCCTCAACAAGATTGATCTGCCGGCGGCCGAACCCGACCGCATCAAGGAGCAGATCGAGGAGGTCATCGGGCTCGACGCCTCGGGCGCGGTGCTCATTTCGGCCAAGACCGGCATCGGCATTCCGGACGTGCTCGAGGCGATCGTCACGCGCCTGCCGCCGCCAAATGGCGACGAGAAGGCGCCTTTGAAGGCGCTGCTCGTCGACAGCTGGTATGACGCTTATCTCGGCGTCGTCGTGCTGGTGCGAATCTTCGATGGAACCCTGAAGAAGGGCCAGAAGATCAAGATGATGGCGGCCGACGCCCATTACGAAGTGGATAAGATCGGCGTCTTTCGTCCCAAAATGCAGGATGTCGCGTCGCTTGGTCCCGGTGAAGTCGGCTTCATCACGGCGCAGATCAAGCAGGTGGCGGATACGCGCGTCGGCGACACGATCACCGACGACAAGAAGCCGACCGCCGAGGCGCTGCCCGGCTTCAAGCCGGCGCAGCCCGTGGTGTTCTGCGGGCTGTTCCCCGTGGACGCCGCCGACTTCGAGGATTTGCGGGCGGCGATCGGCAAGCTGCGCCTGAACGACGCCAGCTTCTCTTATGAGATGGAGACGTCTGCCGCGCTCGGCTTTGGATTCCGCTGCGGTTTCCTGGGCCTGCTGCATCTCGAAATCATTCAGGAACGTCTGCAGCGGGAGTTCGATCTCGATCTCATCGCGACGGCGCCGTCGGTCATCTACAAGATCAGCATGACCAACGGCGACGAGATTGAGCTGCACAACCCCGCCGACATGCCGGATGTCGTGAAGATCGAGGAGATCAATGAGCCCTGGATCAGGGCCACGATCCTGACGCCCGACGACTATCTCGGTTCGGTGCTGAAACTCTGTCAGGATCGCCGCGGCGTGCAGGTCGATCTCAACTATGTCGGCAAGCGCGCCATGGCGGTTTACGATCTGCCGCTCAACGAGGTGGTGTTCGATTTCTATGACCGGCTGAAGTCGATCTCGAAGGGTTATGCCTCCTTCGATTATCAGATCACCGACTATCGCGCCGGCGATCTCGTGAAGCTCAGCATTCTCGTCAACGCCGAGCCGGTCGACGCACTGTCAATGCTCGTGCATCGCACCCGCGCTGACTCGCGCGGCCGCGCCATGTGCGAGAAGCTGAAAGAGCTGATCCCGCCGCATATGTTCCAGGTGCCGATTCAGGCGGCGATCGGCGGCAAGATCATTGCGCGCGAAACGGTGCGCGCCTTCCGCAAAGACGTGACCGCGAAATGTTACGGCGGCGACGTTAGCCGCAAGCGCAAGCTCCTGGAAAAGCAGAAGGAAGGCAAGAAGAAGATGCGTCAGTTCGGCCGCGTCGAGATTCCGCAGGAAGCCTTCATCGCCGCGCTGAAAATGGAGGAGTAGGGCTTTCCCCAAGCTCCCGGGCGTCATGCCCGCGCTTGTCGCGGGCATCCACGCGATAGAGCCGCCGCCATTCTTGTGATGCTGGCGCATTTCGGCGTGGATGGCCGGGACAAGCCCGGCCATGACGGGCTAAACTAAGCCATGCGCAAATTTGCTCAGTGCCGCTATTATTACTGACGCCTCACTCCCTTGCCAGCGCGATCATCACGGCGCCGATCAGCATCACCGCCGCGCCAAGCAGCCGGCCGCTCGACTCCTCCTTCAGCACACGTCCGCTCGCGAGCACGGTAAAGAGCGCCGACAATCGCTTGATGGCGATGACATAGGGCGTGAACAGCACGGTGAGCGCCCACATCTGCAACGTGTTGCCGAACGCCATCGCCGACCCCGCGCCGATGGCGTAACGCAAATCGAACGCGCTTGGCGCGGCGCGGCGCGCGGCAAGCCAGTAGAGCAGGGCGCAGAGCGAAATGACGATCGTCACTGCGGTTATCCAGATGAGCGGCGTCGACGCCCTGACGCCGAGCTTGTCGATATTGGCGGTGACGCTCCAGATTACCGCGGTGCCGATCATCATCCGCGCGCCCTTGTCGCGCGCGAAGACATGGAAGTTGAAACGGCGCCCGTTTGCCCGGTCGGCGTCGAGCAAGCCGACGCCGAGCACGGTGAACAGCACGCCGAAGACGCCCATCGGCGGCGCGTGCTCGCCCGTCATGATCGGCGAGGTGAACAGCATCAACACAGGGGTGAGCAGCACAAGCGGCGCGACCAGCGATGCGTCTGACAGTCGAAAGGCGCGTATGTAGAGCACATAGGCGACGACATTGAGCGCGCCCGACCAGGCGAGGAGATTCCAGAATTCGGGCCTCGTGAGCGACGCAAGCGTTTCGCGCGGCGCGCCGAGAAGCCCCGGATAGAAGACGAGGCAAGCAAGGCTCAGCAGGACAGCGCCCGCGCACCATTGCGCGGCGAGAATAGCGCGATCATCCGCCGTCCGCGTCGCGGCCTTGGTGCCGAGATCGGTGATGGATTGGCAAATGGCGGTGACGAGCGAGGCGAAGAGAGCGAGAAGCGCGAGGTCCATGGCGCGCTATAGCGCATGATCGGCGAGAGTGGGAACGGGCTTTGCGACCGGCTCGTGTGTCATTCCCGACGCGCGCTCTGCGCGCGATCGGGAATCCAGAGCCGCGACAGATATCGCGTAGGTTGCTCTAGATTCCCGGTCGGACCTGCTGTCCGCCGGGAATGACATGCTAGGCTAACTAAATCGGCTTTACCCGCCCGGCTTCGCCGCCGTCACTAGCGTGTCGACGCCGTCACGAAATTCGACGGTGACCGGCGCGAAGCCGGCAGCGCGCAACTGCTCGAGCGCCGGCTCGAAAGGCATAATGTGCAGAGGGGACTCGTCGCTCAAGAGATGCACAATCCAGTCTTCGAGCAGATCGAGTCGGTTCATCTTCGTGAAAATCTTGAACCAACCCCGCACCACTGCTTGCGTGTCGGCAAGATGCGCCGCCGGGTCGTCCATCGCGTAGCGGTCGCCGTTGACGAAAATTCCGCCCGGCTTCAGGACGCGGAAAATCTGCGAAACCACGGCCTTACGGTAATCGTCAGGGAAGTTATGGATCGCGTAATTCGAAATGACGACATCCATGCGGGCATCGGGCAATGCTCGGAGCGCCGTCAGCGCATCGGCGTCGACAAATTTGACGCGGCCCGCCAGGGCGTAATCGGCGAGATTGGTTCGCGCCTGATCCAGCATTTCGCCGGCGCTGTCGATCGCGGTGAGCTTGAGGTCGTCCCGCGCCGAGAGCGCCGCGAGCGTGCTGATCCCCGTTCCGCAGCCGATCTCGAAGCCATCGATCGGCCCCGCGTCGGAACGCCACTCGGCGACCCGGTCGCCGATCTTTTTGGCGAGCGTGGCGGCGTTTGGACACATCAGCCGCAGCACGTCATATTCGGCCGCCAAGGGCCCAGTGAACGGATTCTCTTGAAGCGCGGACATGCGGCTTTTTTTCATATCGCGACAGGCCTCGCAAGGGCGGCCTGTCTGGAGGGCGGCTTTTCTTGCCGGGGCCGCCATGTTAGCGAAACTCCAGTATGTCCCGTGAGAAAGCTATGACGCAGGCAATACGAGCCGAGCCGCAAGCAGGCGGCGCAGACGCGACGATGAGCGACTCATTTGTCGCGCTCGGGCGCGCCGCGCGCGCAGCGGCGCGGGCGGCAGCGCTCGCCTCGGCCGACGCCAAGAACAAGGTGCTGCGCGCAGCGGCCGGCGAAATTCGCCGCCAGAGCAACGCCATCCTCGCCGCGAATGCGCTCGACGTCGCTGACGCCAAGACGCGCGGAACGGCGGCGTCTTTCCTCGATCGGCTGACGCTCGATCCCGCCCGCGTCGAGGCGATCGCCCGTGGACTGGAGGAGATCGCCGATCTGCCGGACCCTGTCGGCCGCGTTCTGGCGAGTTTCGATCGCCCGAACGGCCTGAAGATCGAGCGCGTCTCGACGCCGCTTGGCGTCATTGGCGTGATCTACGAAAGCCGGCCGAACGTCACCGCCGACGCCGGCGCTCTGTGTCTCAAGGCCGGCAACGCCGCGATTCTGCGCGGCGGCTCCGAAAGCCTGCGCTCATCGGCCGCCATCCACGCCTGCCTTGTCGCGGGGCTGAAGGGGGCTGGGCTTCCCGAAGCGGCGATCTCGCTTGTCGCGACCGCGGACCGCGCCGCCGTCGGCGCGATGCTGGCGGGCCTCGACGGCAATATCGACGTGATCGTGCCGCGCGGCGGCAAGAGTCTCGTCGCCCGCGTGCAGCATGAGGCGCGCGTGCCGGTTTTCGCGCATCTCGAGGGCATCGTGCATGTTTTTGTGCATAAGGACGCCGATCTCGACATGGCGAAACGCGTGCTGTTGAACGCCAAGATGCGGCGCACCGGCATCTGCGGCGCGGCGGAAACGCTGCTCGTCGACCAAGCCTGCGCTGCGACCCACCTTCAGCCGCTCGTTGCGATGCTGATTGATTCAGGCTGCGAAGTGCGGGGCGATGCAGCCTTTCAAGCCGCGGACGCGCGCGTGAAGCCGGCGCGCGAAGAGGACTGGCGCGCCGAATATCTTGACGCCATCATCGCGGCGCGGGTCGTCGACGGGCTAGAGGGCGCGATCGATCACATCGAGACTTACGGCTCGCATCACACCGATTGCATCATCACGCGCGACGCGGAAGCGGCGTCGCGTTTCATGAACGAGGTTGATTCCGCGATCGTGCTGCATAACGCCTCCACGCAATTCGCCGACGGCGGCGAATTCGGCTTTGGCGCCGAGATCGGCATCGCCACCGGCCGTATGCATGCGCGCGGACCCGTTGGCGTCGAGCAGCTGACCTCGTTCAAATACCGCGTCTACGGCGACGGCCAGGTGCGGGGGTGAGGGGTATTTTTTCGTGTGGGGTCGGCCAGGGATGTCATTCCCGGCAGGCTGAAGGCCTGATCGGGAATCCAGAGCCGATCCACGAATGCTGGCCTTGCTATGGATTCCCGATCACTTCGCTATCGCGAAGCGTCGGGAGTGACATACTCGCTGTTCAATTGGATATGGCATGACGCAGCCCTTGCCGCGTCTCCCGCCGCACGCGCCCGGCATGCGAATCGGCCTTTTCGGCGGCTCGTTCGATCCGCCGCATGAAGGCCATGCGCTCGTCTCGCGCGTCGCGCTGACGCGCTTGAAGTTGGATCGGCTGTGGTGGATCGTCTCGCCCGGAAATCCGCTCAAGGACGCAAGAGAACTCCCGTCGATTGGGGCGCGAATAGCGGCGGCGAAAAAGATACTGCGCGATCCGCGAGTCGCCTTCACTGGATTCGAAGCCGAGATCGGCGCGCGCTACACCTGCGACACACTCGCTTGGCTGCACACGCATTGTCCGGGCGTGCGTTTCGTCTGGATCATGGGCGCGGATAATCTTTTGCAGTTTCATCGCTGGCGGCGATGGCAGGATATTGCGCGGACGACGCCGGTCGCCGTCATCGACCGGCCGGGCGCGACGCTCAAAGCCGCCAACGCCAAGGCGGCGATCTTTTTCAAGAGCGCCAGGATTCCCGAGAGCGAGGCCGGTGTGCTCGCCGTGACGCCGCCGCCGGCGATCGTCTACTTGCACGGGCCAAGAATCGAACGCTCTTCGACCGAATTGCGCGCCGGCGCGCGTTCATGAACGCGCGCCGGTTTCTAGATTTGACGCGATTTCCGGCGCGCCGGCTTCGCCTTCGGCGGAAACGCTGCCGCTATTTGCGCTCGAAGAGCGGCAATATCCAGCGCTTATAAGCCCAGAAGCTTAGAGGAATGCCGACGAAGATCGCGACCCACATCAGCGCCGAATTGTCCGTGCTGTGCTCGTAAAAGCCGCCGCCTTCGGTCACCGACTGCGTATAGGGATTGCGCACGAAGAGCGTGAGCGCGAATGAGCCGATGACGATCAGCGCGGTCGCGATGTAGAGGCTGCGCGGAATGACGAACTTCGGCAGCTGCGGCTGCGCCGGCCTATCGGGCGCTGGCGGCGGGGTTTCCTGCGGCTTATTCTGAGGCTTGCCCTCGTCGTGGGGTTCTTCGGTCATGGGCTTCTCTCCCGATATTCTGTGCTTGGCCCCAATATAGGGCTGCTTTAGGTCGCCGCGCCATAGACGTCATATGCCTCCGAGCGTTCAATTTTCGCCGTGACAATGTCGCCCGCGCGCAACGGGCGCCGCGATGCGATAAAGGCTGCGCCGTCGATCTGCGGCGCGTCGGCCTTGGTGCGGCCCTTGGCGAGCGCGCCCAATGGGCCGCCGCCCGGTTCGTCAATGATGATTGAAAGGCGTTTGCCGATCTTGCGCTTCATCAGCCGCGCGCTGATCGCCTGCTGTTTCTCCATAAAGCGCTTCCAGCGCGTCTCCTTCACGTCGTCGGGGACGGCGGGGAGGCCAAGCGCCTCGGCCGGCGCGCCGGCTACAGGCTCATATTTGAAGGCGCCGGCGCGGTCGATCTCGGCCTCCTCCAGCCAATCGAGAAGATAATCGAAATCCGCGTCAGTCTCGCCGGGGAAGCCGACGATGAACGTCGATCGCAGCGCGAGGTCGGGACACGCCTCGCGCCATGCGAGAATGCGCGCCAGGGTCTTTTCATCATTCGCCGGGCGTTTCATGGCTTTCAGCACGTTCGGCGCGGCATGTTGAAAAGGAATGTCGAGATAGGGAAGGATTTTCCCCTCCGCCATCAACGGCATGACTTCGTCAACATGAGGATAGGGATAGACGTAGTGCAGGCGGACCCAAAGGCCGAGATCGCCAAGTTCGCGCGCCAGATCGAGAAAGCGCGCGCGCACGCTGCGGTCGCCGAACATGCTCTCGGCGTAGCGAATGTCGCGGCCGTAGGCGCTGGTGTCCTGCGAGATGACGAGCAGCTCCTTGACGCCGGCGCGCGCGAGCTTTTCCGCTTCGCGCAGCACATCGGCGGCCGGCCGCGAGACGAGCGGCCCGCGCAAATGCGGGATGATGCAGAAGGAGCAGCTGTTGTCGCAGCCTTCCGAGATTTTCAGATAGGCGTAATGGCGCGGCGTGAGCTTCACGCCCTGTTCGGGGAGAAGATCGACGAACGGGTCATGCGCCGGCGCGGCGGCGCGATGCACGGCGTCGACGACGCTCTCATATTGCTGCGGGCCGGTGATCGCCAGCACCTGCGGGAAGCGCTCCGTTATCGCTTCGGGCTCGGCGCCCATGCAGCCGGTGACGATCACCTTGCCGTTTTCGTTCAGCGCAGCGCCGATAGCTTCGAGCGACTCCGCCTTGGCGCTATCGAGGAAGCCGCATGTGTTGACGATGACGACGTCGGCCCCGGCGTGGGTGCGCGACAGCTCGTAGCCTTCGGCGCGCAGCTGCGTGATGATCCGTTCGCTATCGACGAGGGCCTTCGGACAGCCGAGCGAGACGAAGGAGACGCGCGGGGCGGCGCTCAGCGGCCTCTGTTGTTCCTGCATGGCGCCCCTTGCCATGCGGCGGCGGACTTTGCAATCGCGGGCTCAGCGTTATGCCGTCAGCGCGCCAATGAGAGCGAAGAGCGCGACGGCGGCAAAGATGATAGCGTGGACCATGAACGCAACTCCGCCAGCCCCGAACTGGTCTAGTCGCGCGCGCTTTAACAAAGCGTTTATGGCCCCGTTTTGGGACAGTCTCCGTCGCAGGCGCAAAAAAGCCAATAAGTCAGTGACGATTGGGCCTTGCCGGAGCTCAAAAAGAAAAATTTGCGCTCGGCCTGAGCCGCTCTTAATGAATAGCGCCTCGCCATGAGCTTCAGCCACGCCGTCTCAGAAGGAAGCGCCACGTCTTGACGAATTCCATAGTTCTCGGAACCGGGTCTTATGCGCCGCAGCGCGTCGTCTCAAACGCCGACCTCGAGAAAGTCGTTAGGACAAACAATGAGTGGATAGTCAGCCGAACCGGCATCAAAGAGCGCCGAGTGGCTGCAGATCATGAGGCCACATCCGATCTGGCGGCGGCGGCCGGGCGCGAGGCGCTGCAGTTCGCTGGCGTAAAGCCTAACGACGTCGACATGATCATCGTGTGCACCGTGACAGGCGACACGCCGACGCCGTCCTGCGCGTCATTTGTTCAGGCGCAGCTCGGCGCGAGAAACGCCTTCGCCTTCGACGTCGGCGCCGCCTGCGCCGGTTCGCTTTACGGTCTTTCCATCGCCGACCAATTTATCAGAAGCGGCAAGGTCAAGCGCGCGCTGGTGATTGGCGCCGAGACCCTCAGTCGCTTCGTCGATTGGACAAATCGCGAGACCTGCGTGCTGTTTGGCGACGCCGCCGGCGCGATTTTGCTGGGCGCCAGCGAAGAGGAAGGGCGCGGCGTGCTCGCCGCCAGCCTGCGCACCGACGGCTCGATGACGGGCATTCTCGGCATCTATGGCGGCGGCAGCCGCCGCCCGCCATCTGCCGAAATGCTCGAAGAAAAGGCCGGCAAAATCAAGATGCGCGGGCGCGAGGTCTATAAGGTGGCGACGCGGCTGTTGCCCGAAGTGGTCGGCGACACGCTCGAAGCCGCCGGTCTGACCGCAGCCGACGTCAATCACGTCATCGCCCACCAGGCCAATAAGCGCATCATCGAGTCAGCGATGCAGAATCTCGGCGTTCCGTTCGAGAAATGCTGGATCAACATCGACCGCTACGGCAATACGTCGAGCGCCTCGATGCCGATCACGCTTGATGAGGCGAATCGCGCCGGAAAGCTGAAAAAGGGCGACGTCATCGCGATGATGGCGATCGGCGCGGGAATGACCTGGGGCGGCGCAGTGCTGCGCTGGTAGGCGTTACCTTTCGCGGCCGTCCTCACTCCAAAACTCCCCAACGCGACAACTTGACCCGTGCCTTTTCGCCTTGCCCGATAAGTCTACTCATGCTAGTGAATTTGTAGACTGTTGGAGAGGCGCCATCATGAGTGAACATTTACAGAAGAGGCTTGGTCTCGGAATTTTAGGGGGCTTGGTCGCCCTCACGATGTTAGCGAGCGCGCATTCTCAAGCGGGCCAGACGTTCCTGAACGTCTCCTATGACCCCACGCGCGAGCTCTACAAGGCGATCAATCCGGCCTTCGCGGCGGACTGGAAAGCTAGGACCGGCCAAACGATCGAACTTCTGGCGTCGCATGGCGGCTCAGGCGCGCAGGCGCGCGCGGTGATCGAGGGCCTGAACGCCGATGTCGTGACGCTGGCGCTCGCCGCCGACATTGACGCGATCGCCAGCAAGAGCGGCAAGATTCCGGTCGATTGGCAAAAGCGTCGACCGAATAACGCGTCGCCCTATACGTCGACGATCGTGTTTCTTGTCCGCAAGGGCAATCCGAAAGCCGTCAAGGATTGGGACGATCTGGCGAAGCCCGGCGTCGCGGTGATCACGCCCAACCCGAAGACGTCCGGCGGGGCGCGCTGGAATTATCTTGCGGCCTGGGGCTACGGGCTGAAGAAATTCGGCGGCGACGAAGCCAAGACCAAGGATTTCGTCAAGGCGATCTACAAGAACGCCCCGGTCATGGACACAGGCGCGAGAGGCTCGACGATCACCTTCGCGCAGCGCGGCATCGGCGACGTGCTTCTCGCATGGGAGAACGAAGCTTTCCTTGCGCTGAAGGAATTCGGCGCGGACAAGTTCGAGATCGTGACGCCGCCGCAATCCATTCTGGCGGAGCCGCCGGTCGCCGTCGTCGACGCCAACGCCGACGCCAAAGGCAACAGGCAGCTCGCGGAAGCCTATCTCGACTTCCTCTATTCGCCGCCGGCGCAGGCGATCATCGCGCGCAATTTCTATCGTCCCGTTCATCCCGAATATGCGGCGAAGGACGACGTAAAGAAATTCGCCAAGATCGAATTCATCACCGTCGATAAAAGTTTTGGCGGTTGGGCGGCGGCGCAAAAGAAGCATTTCGCCGACGGCGGCATTTTCGACGACATCCAGAAACAAGAGCTGACAAGGTGACCTCCCCGAGCCTTGTCGGCAAAAACGCTCGGCG
>JALHNR010000029.1 GCA_022843525.1 Methylocystis sp.
TTTTCGCGCAGATCGTGACAGTCTTTTTCCAGCAGGTCATAAGCGATCAGCGCCACCGGCCTGTCGCGCAGCATTTTTGGCGTGAGAACCTTGCGTCCAAGACGCTGCTGCAATTCAGAAAAGGGGCGCAGTTCGCTAAGATCGTCCACCGCGGAACGCGCGTCCGAACGGGGCGCGACGACGATAAGCTCGCCGTCGAGGACAATATCGTCGGGGAGAAAATCGACGAGCGCGGCAAGCTCCGGAAAGCTGTCGCTGACCAGCTCCTCGCCGCGCGACCACAGCCACCACTCTCCGGCGCGATGAATGAACTGCGCGCGTATGCCATCGAATTTCCATTCCACAAGCCAGTCATCGACGGGGCCGAGCAGTTCTGGAAACGCCGTAAGCGGCGCCTGAAGCGGATGCGCGAGAAAGAACGGATAAGGCTGGCCGCGCAGAGGCCGTCCGTCTTCGCCCGCTTCTGCCGGCGCGACGAGCGCGACGAAATCTTGCGCCTGAGGCGCGCGATTCGCCTGCGTGTAGCCCATCATCCGCTGCGCGACGAGCTTGGCGTCGAGCTCGGTCGCTTGGGCGATCGCTTGGGTCATTTGCAGCTTCGAGACGCCGATGCGCAATTCGCCGGTGACGAGCTTGAAGAATGGCAAGCGGTCGTCGGACGGCATGGCGTCGAGCCACTCGCGGAGCGCCGCTTGCCGCGCTGCGTCATCACGCTCGCGCAGCGGCAGTAGCCGTGCGTTCATCCAGACGTCGAGCGGCGCGTCTTCCACGCGGCTCGGCGGCGGCAGCAAGAGCGCCAGAGTCTCGGCAAGGTCGCCGACGCTGTGATAGCACTCGTCGAGAAGCCACTCGGGCAGATCCGTCGCCTCCAAGGCGAGCTGACGCAGGAGCTTGGTCGAGATCATCTGGCGCGGCTTGCCGCCGGCAAGAAAATAGACTGTCCAGGCCGCGCTGGCGTATTGCTCGGGATCGCTGATCGCAACGCGTAGATAATCGATCAGCGCCTGTCTCTTATGCTGCGTTGACGTCGCGGCGTCGATGCGCCGGTAGAGCGTGGCGAAGGTCTTCATGCGCCGTCTGTGTCGGCGTCGACGTTCGGCTCCGCCTCGCCCTCCTCGTCGCCATATTCGGTCGCCATCGGCCGCGCGTCATATCCTTTTTCGCGCAGATAGCGCGACAGCGCCTCCCCGCTTCCATGCGTGACAAGGATACGCCCCGCGCCGGTCGCGGCGATCGCCTGCAACAGACCCGGCCAGTCGGCATGATCCGAAAGCGCGAAGCCTTGATCGACGCCGCGGCGTCGCCGATTGCCGCGCAGCCGCATCCATCCGCTGGCGAAGGCGTCCGAATGACCGCCAAAGCGTCTAATCCACCCGCTTTGCACGGCGTGGGGCGGCGCCAGCGCAAGGCAGCGCGAGAGCCCCGCCCTGTCGAGCGCGCCGACGTTGAAGGTGGGCGGCAGCGCGATGCCGAGATCGCGATGAATCTGATTGAGCGGTTCGATCGCGCCGTGGCAGACGATCGGTCCGATATTCGCGTCAAGATGTTTGAGCAGGCGCTGCGCTTTGCCGAGCCCGTAGGCTTGCATGACGCTGGCGCGTCCCGCCCGCGCATTTTCCGCCCACCATGAATTGATATCGCCCATTACCTCGGCTTGTGGGCGCCAGCGATAGATCGGCAGACCGAAGGTCGATTCGGTGATGAAGACGTCGCACCGGACGGGCTCAAAAGGCGCGCTGACGCCATCCGCTTCGAGCTTGTAGTCGCCGGACGCGACCCAGACCTCGCCACGATGTTCGATGCGCACCTGCGCCGAGCCGATGACATGGCCAGCGGGATGTAGCGAAAGCCGCACCTCGCCGATGTCTCGGCTCTCGCCATAACGCAGCGTCTCGATGCGAACGTCGCCAAGGCGTCTGCGCAGGATCGGCGCGCAATCCTCGTGACAGAGATAGGCGCCGCTGCCCCATCGCGCGTGATCAGAATGGCCGTGCGTAATCACCGCCAGAGCCGCCGGGCGCCAAGGGTCGATGTGGAAATTTCCAGGAGGGCAGTAGAGGCCCTCCGCAGCGGGAACGATCAGATCCTTGGTCATCTAGCCGAAGATGTGAAATGCGCGTCGGTGCGGCCTTTGGAGCAGCGCCGACAGCATAAATAGGAATTCGGTCGCACGGATTCACTTCGGGCGACGGCCGAGTGCGCGTTCTGCCGCTAGACGCGGCGTGCTCCCGCTGCGCCTGTTGCGGTCAAAATCTCCATTGATCCTAAAGCTTACGCTCGACTATATGAAATGCCGGCGCATGCGCTTTTTCCATACGCGGCTGGCGCATCAATTGTGAATGGGAGCTGGGAATGCACCTAGGGGTCGATTTTATCCTCGAAGCGCTGGCGCGCGAAGGACTCGACCACGTGTTCATGGTGCCCGGCGGCCTCGTCGATCCTTTTCTGCCGGCTTTCGGAAGGCAGGAGGCGTTGACGCCGATCGTGGCGGCGCAAGAGGGCGGCGCCGCCTATATGGCGGACGGCTATGCGCGGGCGAGCGGAAATTTCGGCGCCGCGCTTTGCATCGGCGGCCCCGGCCTTACCAACACCGTCACTGCCGTGGCGACGGCGCAGTCCGACGGCTCGCCGCTTCTTCTGATGAGCGGCGAAGTGGCGACCGTCCTCGAGGGCTTGGGCGTATTTCAGGACGCAAGCCCCCAGACGCTCGATGACGTCGCGATCATGAAGCCGCTGACGCGCTATTCCTCGTCGATCGACAATCCGAAGAATATGCCGCATCTGTTTGAGCACGCCCTGCTACATCTTCGCACACGTCCCGCCGCGCCCGTGCATCTCTCATTGCCCGGCGACTGCCTGGCCGCCGAGATCTCCATCACCCATACGCCGATTGACCGGGCGCTGATCGACTACAACGCGCTGTCGATGGCGGCCGCCGAGTCGTCGCTGCAGCATTTTCATGGCGGTTCTGGCGGCGAGCCGCCCGTCAAGATCGCGATATTGGCCGGCGCGGGCGTCGAGCACTCGAAAGCCGCCAATGCGCTGAAGGAATTCGCCGAGACCTGGCGCATTCCCGTCGCGACGACGCTGCGCGGGAAGGGCGTCTTCCCAGAGGACCATCCGCTTTCACTCGGCGTCTTCGGCTATGCGGGGACGCACCACTCCCGCGCCGCGCTGATGGACCCCTCGCTCGATCTGCTGATCATTTTGGGGTCGGGACTGAACGAGCGCGACACAATGCATTGGGCGCTCCAAGTCAAACCCGGTAAGACGATCTGCGTCAACTTGCTGCCCTCCGCAATCGGGACGCATGTCCAAGACGGCGGGATCGTCGGCAGCTGCGGCGCCTATCTTCGCTATCTGCTCGATCAAAGCGACAAGTTGCGCACGGCTCTCGAGCCGACGCTCTCCGCACGCGCGGCTTGGATGTCCGAGATCCGCTCCCAGCCCCGCCTGCAAGACCCGGAAAACTGCGAGAACGACGCCGTTCCGATTCATCCGGCCCGCGTCGTCAGCGAATTGAGAAAGGCCTTGCCGCGCGACGGCATCCTGGTCGTGGATTCCGGCGCGCATCGCGCGTTCGCGGGCCATTACTGGGAAGCTTACGAACCCAAAACCTACGTATCCGCCACGAATCTCGGGCCGATGGGCTGGGCGATCGGCGCTGCGATCGGCGTGCAATGCGCGCAGCCGCACCGCCGCGTGGCGGTCGTCACGGGCGATGGATGCATGCGCATGGGCGGCATGGAAATCGCCACCGCGGCGCGCTACCAGCTGCCGGTGATCTATGTCGTCATCAACAATGCCGCGCTCGGCAATGTCTGGTTGCGCGCGCATGGACTGGGTCCAACGCCCGACGAACTGACGCGATTGCCGGATCACGACTGGGCAGGTTTTGCGCAGGCCTTGGGCGCTCGCGCCGAAACCGTGCGCTCTCCCGGCGATCTTGCCGCCGCTTTCGAAAGAGCCTTGCAGGGCGTGGGCCCCTGCCTCATCGACGTCAAAGCCGACAAGGCCTTCACGACGCCAGTGAAGGACTGGGCCCAGGCCATTGCGGCCTATTCCTACCACGAATGACAGGGGACGGCCGATGGCTCAGTTGCCTTTTGATCCTTCAACGCTGTCGCCGGCCGATCGTGCGCGCTACGACCGCATGGTCAAACGGCGGAAGGCGCAAGGCGCGGGCTTCGGCGGTCCCTACGCCGCGCTGATGAACCATCCGCAGCTTTGCGAGAAGATCGAGGACCTCGGCTATTATTTAAAGTTCCAGGGCCACCTGCCCCGCGAGGTCTATCAATTCGTCGTGCTGTTCGTCGCGCGTCGGACCGGGGCCGCCTTCGAATGGGCTGATCATGTTCAGCACGCCGAAGCAGCAGGCGTTCCATCCTCGCTGATCAGCGGCCTGGAGAGAGACGAAGACTTAGGCGCCGTCGCTTCATCGCCCTATGATCTCGTCACTGAGGTGCTGGCGTCGACACTATCCTGGCGAAATATTCCGCAGAGCGTTCAGGACAGAGCCATTCAGACCTTCGGCGTCGAAGGGTTTGTTGAACTCGTCGTCTTATCCGGCTTCTATCAGATGTTTTCGTCGATCAATCAGGGTTTCCACGTCGAACTGCCGCCAGGCGTCGAGAAGCCGTTCAAGTAAATTGCGCATCGCCATTTTCGTTACGTAAGTTTTTATTTAGCAGCCGCTCCGAGCCTCGAGCGGCGCAATACGCGACCGCGCGAACCCTCGGAACATAGAACCCTTCAAATCAGTTTTTATCCTGGCGGGCGGCATTGGCCGAACCCAGGAATTGAGATTTAGGAGCATGGAATCGATGGATGCGTTAACTGAAAATGGCGGGGACCCCATTATCTGCGCCGATGAAGAATGCCGTTGTGGCGATGCATCGAATCCACCGGCGAGCGCTGAGGGAAATTCTGTCGATCTGGAGCGCTCAACTCGGGCTCGCTACTCGGTGGCCCAAGTGAAGGATTCGATGCGGGAGGCGCTCGACAACATCGTGCAGTCGGGCGCAACTGATCAGATGCGCGGCTATGCCAACGAGGCCATGGGCAAGACCAAGTTGACCCTTGGACTCGCGACACAGTCGACCCATCTCACGCTCACCGGCTTGGCGCAGATCGTCGTTGGCGAATTTCAAAAATCGATAGGCGAAGCGAAGCTTGCCGAAGACGGCAAGGACATCTTTCCGGGACTGTAAAACGATCGCCCACCGGCGCGTGGGCGCGGTGGCGGTGGAACATTGGCGACCGCCGTTGAGTTACGTCTCCGCCGAATTGTCGCGCATTCCCGGGGCTCACCTTTGCCGACGCAGACGGTCCAAGACCAGCCGCTGGAATCCTCGCTCGATCTCCAGAGAATTTCATCCTGGGCGCTCATCGGTATGTTTGTGCTGACGCTCGCCGTCGCGATGAGTTTGGCGCAAACCCTGTTGGTGCCGCTCGTTTCGGCAGGCGTGCTTGCTTTCATGCTCGGGCCTTGGGTGACGACCCTGCGAAAGTGGGGGCTGCCGCCCAGCATCTTTGCAGCTGCGGTCGTCTTTGGCGCCCTATTGATGATTAATGCAGCGATTGTTCAGGGCTCGACGATTGCCGTCGACTGGGTTGGGCGCGCGCCCGAACTATTGGCGTCATTCAGCGATAAGCTTCGTTCGGCATTCGGCCCGGCGTTTTCGCTGGAGCGGCTGCAAAGCACATTCGCAAGAACCGGGGGCGGCTCCTTTGACGCAGGGGCAGTCCTGCAATCAACGATGAATTTTCTTACCCCGACAGTCGGCGAGTTGATTGTATTTCTCGCCGCCTTGTTCTTCTCCTTGTCCGGACGAGAGGAGCTGCGACGCTACCTTGTCTTCGTCTTCGATGACAAGGAAACGCGATTGCGCACGCTGCGGCTTCTGAACAACATCGAACGAGATCTCAAGAGCTATATGGCGGTGGTGGCCGCCATCAACCTCGTTCTGGCGCTGATCGTCGCCGTGACCGCTTTTGCTGTCGGCCTTCCAAATCCGCTGCTATGGGGCGTCGTCGCCTTCGCTCTCGAATTTATCCCTTATGTCGGCCCGATCGCGATCTACGTCGCATTGTTTCTGGTCGGCTTCGCCACATTCGGATCACTTTCTCAGGCGCTCGTCGCCCCGCTCATTCTTCTCGTCGCAGATACGTTAGAGGCCAATGTCGTATCGCCGAGCGTCATCGGCAGCCGGCTGACTCTGAAACCCGGACTGGTTTTCCTGGGACTCGTGTTCTGGACATGGCTCTGGGGCCCGGTCGGCGCAATTCTCGCGACGCCTCTGCTCATCGCCGGCACAGTGACTTTCAGCCACGTGTTCCCTCAGCACGAGATCAATCTTCCTGAGTAGCGTGCGGACGCGGCGAGGAACAATCAACCGATCTGGAAGTTCAGTATTCGCCCAGCGGGGCAATAACAGCGGAGAAGAGGGCATGAGCATAACATCGCAAGTCACGAACAAGGCCCAGGAGGCGCAGGACGCCATGAGCAAAGCGTCGGCGAACGCCGCCGCGAAGGCCGGCTCCATAGCTGACGACGTCAGCGCTAAGTACGACGAAACCATGGAGAGGGCTGAGGCCGCGTTGACAACAGTGGGCGAGCAGTCCCGTGAAATCGCGGAGAAGGCCAGGTCGGCAGGCGAAGGGCTCAAGACCACGGTCGAAGGCGCGGTGCGCGAACAGCCGGTGACGGCGCTGCTGCTGGCCGTCGCAGGTGGATTTCTCGTCGGGGCCATGTGGAAGGGCCGAAGCTAATCTCGGGCGGGCAAGATCATGATGCTGGATCCGCTATTTCAACGGGTTGACGAGAGTATCGCGAACGCGACGCGAGGAGCGTCGCGTCTCGCCATTGTCGCGACCCTCGCGCTGCTCGCGCTCGGCTTCGCCACGGCCGCCGCCCACGCCTACGCAACGAGGACGTGGGGTGAGATCGCCGGCAACCTCGTCATCGCCGGAGCCTTTCTCTTCGCGGCGCTTATCGTTTATCTTGCGACGAACGTTGGGGCGGAGACTCAAGCTCCAGCAGAGGAACTCGAACAGAGCGGCTTTCCGCAGCTCCCCTTCGTTGATCAGCTGTTCAAGCCCGATGGAAATTTGGTGCGTTCGATCGGCTCCTCGATCGGCTCCATGGCGCCCGTCGCGGCGAAAGCAGTGGCCGAACGGGTGGCGCCAAACCTCCATCTGATCATCGGCGCCGCTGTCGGACTGATGCTTGCGTCAAAACTCTCGGAAAAGCTCAACAATACGAAGTCTCCGGAAGCGTAACGAGCGGGCGCGCGTCAGCCGCCCGCGAGCGTAAGAGGTTGCGTTGTCGCCGAGAGCGAACTGGAAGGGCTCTCTGAAGATCGCGGAGCTCACCTGTCCGGTGGCGCTCTACTCGGCGACGTCGACGTCTGAGAGGATCGCGTTCCACACGATCAACCGATCGACCGGTCACCGCGTGCGGCGGACCTTTGTCGATAGCGACACTGGCGAACCTGTGGAATCCGGCGATCAAGTCAAAGGCTATGAGGTCGGCAAGAACGAATATGTCGTTCTCGAACCGGAGGAAGTCGCTCAGGCGACGCCAAAGAGCGACAAAACTCTCGCCATCGACACATTCGTGGACTGCGGCGAGATCGACTCTGTCTATTTCGACAAGCCCTATTACCTCTCCCCTTCGCAAAGCGACGCCAACGAGCTTTTCGTTCTGATCCGCGAAGGCATGCGCAAGAACAAAGTCGCAGCCCTCGCGAAGACAGTGCTGTTCAGACGCGCGCGCACCGTTCTGATCAGCGCTTATGGCGAAGGGCTCCTCGCGACCACGCTGAACTTCGATTATGAGGTGCGCTCGGCGCAACAGGCGTTCGACGACGTGCCTGATGTTAAAGTCCAGGGCGAAATGCTTCAACTCGCCAAGCACATTATCGACACCAAGAGAGGCGTCTTCGACCCGTCGACGTTCGAAGACCGCTACGAGGCCGCGCTCGCCGAGTTTATAAAAGCGAAGCTGGAAGGCGCGCCAGTCGCGCCGCCGCGTAAGGCTCGCGAAGCCAAGGTCGTCAATCTGCTCGAGGCGCTGCGCGAGAGCGCGGCTCTTTCCGAGCAGAGCGACAAAGCTGCAGCCAAGAGACGCGCGGCGCGGCCTCGCAAGACCAGGACAGCCGCAACACGCCGGAAAGCGAGCTGACCTCGCATGTCGCTCGCCGACTACCGCAAGAAGCGCGATTTTGGGGCGACGGGCGAGCCGAAGGGGCGAGGCGCTCGAAAGACCGGCAGCAGCTTCGTCGTCCAGAAACATGCCGCGAGGCAACTGCACTACGATCTTCGCCTGGAGATGGACGGCGTTCTGAAAAGCTGGGCTGTGACCAGAGGTCCAAGTCTCGTGCCGGGCGAAAAGCGCCTTGCCGTTCACGTCGAGGACCACCCTCTCGACTATCGCAATTTCGAAGGCGTCATTCCGGAAGGCCAATATGGCGCCGGCGAAGTGATCGTATGGGACAAGGGCGTCTGGATTCCCGAAGGCGATCCGCACAAGGGCTACGCCAAGGGCCACCTCGATTTCGAGCTGCGCGGCGAGAAGCTCGGCGGCCGCTGGCATCTCGTGCGCATGGCGCGAAAGCCGCGCGAGAAGCACGACAACTGGCTTCTCATCAAAAGCGATGACGAATTCGCGCGAACGGCGGAAGACGAGGACATACTCGAGGAGATGCCGCGCTCGGTAGACACCGGGCGCACGATCGGCGACGTCGCAGAAGGCAAGCCGGCGCGGCGCTCAAAAAAAGCCGCCGCGCCAAAGCAGGCCGCGGCGCCCCGGTCAATCAAGAAAAGCGCCGTTGCGCCAACGCAAGCGCCAGCGCCCGACCTCGACCCGACGCGTCTTAAGGGCGCAAAGAAAGCGCCGCTGCCGAATTTCGTTGCGCCGATGCAGGCCAGTTCCGGCGCCGCGCCCGCGAGCAAGGAGTGGATTCACGAAATCAAATTTGACGGCTATCGCGTGCAGGCGCGCATCGAGGCGGGACGCTTACGGCTGCTCTCGCGCAGCGGTCTCGACTGGACGAAGAAGTTCGGCGATGAGGTCGCGTCGGCGCTGCGCGCCCTGCCGATCGGCGCCGCGCTCATCGACGGCGAGATCGTCGTCGAAACGAGTTCAGGCGCGTCGGATTTCTCCGGGCTGCAGGCCGATCTCAGCGCAGGGCGGACCGATCGCTTCGTCTATTGGGTCTTCGATCTTCTTTACCTCGACGGCTATGATCTGCGCGGCGCGACCTTGCTGGAGCGCAAACAATTGCTGGAAGCGCTCTTGGGCCCTGAGAAAGGCGACACGGTTCGTCTGAGTCTTCACTTTGAGGACAGCGGCGCGGTCGTGCTGTCGCACGCGTGTCGGCTCGGCCTTGAAGGCGTGGTGTCGAAGCTGCGGGACTCGCCCTATCGCTCCGGCCGCGTGAAGAGCTGGATAAAGGCCAAATGCTTCGCGCGACAGGAATTCGTCGTCGCCGGCTATACGCCGTCGACAGTTTCGCGCCGGGCGATCGGCGCCCTCGTGCTTGGCGTCTACCAGAATGGCGTCCTGTGCCATGTTGGCCGCGTCGGAACGGGATTTGCGGCGGATATGGCGCATGAGCTTTTCACGAAACTCGATCCCATGCGCATCGCCTCGAGCCCGTTCGGCGCGCGCCTCACGACGGATGCCGCGCGCAATGTACGCTACGTGCGGCCCGAATTGGTGGCTGAGGTCGAATTTCGGGGCTGGACCGGCGATCAAAATCTTCGGCACGCCTCCTTTCGCGGTCTGCGCGAAGATAAGATTGCGCGCGACGTCGTTCGCGAAAGTGCGCCGCCCCTTGAGCGCCCCGCAGCGGCAAGAGCGGAGCAAAGCACGGTGAGGCTCACCCATCCCGATCGGCTCTATTGGCCGGATCAAGGCGTCACCAAACAGGGCCTCGCCGATTACTATGCCGAAATCTGGCGCTATATCGCGCCCTTCATCGTCGATCGCCCGCTGGCGCTGCTGCGCTGCCCCAACGGCGTCGAGGGAGAGAAGTTCTTCCAGAAACACGCTTGGAAAGGCATCGATCCGAACATCGTGCTCATCGACGATCCGAAAGGAGAAGAGGAGCCTCTGCTCAGCATCAAGGACCTCAACGGCCTCATCGCGCTCGTTCAATCCGGGGCCCTGGAAATTCATCCCTGGGGCTCGACGGCGTCGGACTGGGAGCGTCCTGACGTCATCATCATGGATCTCGACCCCGGCGAACAGGTCGCGTGGGAGTCCGTCATTGCGGCCGCGGAAGAAACGCGGGACCGCCTCCAAGCCCTTGGACTCGCCGCCTTCGTGAAAACATCCGGCGGAAAGGGCCTTCATGTGGTGGCGCCCGTGAAGCCCAAAGCGGAATGGCCGCAAGTGAAGGCTTTCACCAAAAGCATCGCCGATGCGATGACACATGACAGCCCGAGCAAATATGTTGCAACGATCACGAAATCGAAGCGCCGCGGAAAGATACTCGTCGACTATCTGCGCAATCAGCGCGGCGCCACGGCTGTCGCCCCCTATTCCACGCGCGCCCGTCCCGGCGCGGCCGTCTCGGCGCCGCTCTCCTGGGACGAACTCAGTCCGGCGATCGGGCCTGACTATTTCACGATCGTGAAAACCCTTGCGCGCCTCGACTCGCTGAAAAGCGATCCCTGGGCGGATTTTCGTGAAGCGGCGACGCCCATCGAAACGCCGAACCCGCGCCGCAAGAAAAAAGCTTAGCGACCTTTGTCGCCGCGCTTTTCCGCATCGATGCTCTTGCGGAGCGCGTCCATGATATTGACGACGTTGCCCGGCGCCGCCGGCGCCTGTTTTTTGCCGTGAGCGGGTTTGTGCGCCTTCTTCTTTCCTGAAATGATGTCCAGCAACTGCGCTTGAACGGGATCATGAATCTTCGCCGGGTCCCAGTGACTCTTGCGCTCCTCGATTAATTTGGAAATCAGGTTGAGCGCTTTCGCGTTCGGCGGTTCGGCGCCGATCTTGTCGAGGTAGTCCTTCGGATCACGCACCTCGTCGGCGAAGCGCAATGTCCAGAGCACAAGCCCCTTTTCGCGCGGCTCGACCATCACGGCCCGCTCGCGACGATACATCACCAGCCGCGATAGGCCGACTGTGCCCGTCGCCTTCATCGCGTCACGAATAACGGAGAAGGCCTCGACGCCGATTGGATCGTCGGGCGCAAGATAGTGGGGCTTATCGAACCAGATCCAGTCGACGCTCGCGGCCGGCGCAAAGGTCTCGATGTCGATCGTTCGCGTGCTTTCGAGGCTTAAGGCGTCGAGTTCTTCATCTTCAAGCAGCACGTAATCGTCTTCGCTGCGCGGATAACCTTTCGCCGCATCGTCTTCGCCAATCGGCGCGCCAGAGACCGCATCGACGTATTGGCTGACGACCCGATTGCCGGTGTTTCGATTCAGAATATGGAAGCGAATTTTTTCGCCTTCGGTCGTGGCCGGCGTCATCGCGACCGGACACGTCACAAGCGAAAGCTTCAAATAGCCTTTCCAGAATGACCGCGGCGCCATTCTAAACCTCTCCGAGGTCCGGCAACTCTCCAATAACGCGCCGTCGAATGCATCGTTCCGCTTGCGCCCTCATCGCCGCGACAAAAAGACGGTTAGCGCTCCTCAGGGAACTTTGACCCTTGAATATCGTTGAATTCAATCATGACCCTTCACCTGCCCGTATTCATTGGAGTCGACGGCTCCGATATCCAGAGCGCCGCCCAAGGGCTCTTCGACATGAATAAGAAGGCTGAAAAGCAAGCCAGACGGGGGGTGCTCAGACAACAGCGATATAGCGCGAGCCCTCAGCTCTCCTTCCTTGGGATCGATGGGCAACTGACGTCCGAACTGCGCCATATGTACGCGACGAGCATCTCGGACCCTATGCCGGATAAGGTTCTCGACCTACTGGCGCGACTGTCCAGTGTCGCCAAATAGCTGCTGCAGGGGATGTTTCACTCCGCGGGACGCCTAGTTGAAGAGGTCGCCGAGGCCACAGAGTCGCGCTGAAATGGTCAGAAAACACTTAGTCAAAAAATGATTGCCTGTCATTTAACAGGCAATCATCAAGGTTCTCTTGTCGAGGGAGTCATTTTCGATTGCGCAGCCACTGCTCGATCTCCGCTTGTCGCGGTTCGCGAACATAAATGCGACGACGGCGCGGCGCTTCGTCTTGGTGCAGAAAGAGCATTCTGGCGACGACGCCGGATGCTTCGAGAATAAACTGTCTCCAGTCTACTCCAAGTTTCGGCTTCGAACTCATTTCGGCTCTCCTTTCATCGGAGACGGGTAAGAAAACAACTCTCCCTTTTTAAGAATGTTCCAAAATGCCGGCAAAGCTCTGTTCTCACCTTTCGGCGAAGGGGCGGCGTGCCGATAAAAAAGCCCGAACCTGAGGTTCGGGCAGATCGAAAGGCGCCAGGAGAGGACGTCGCACCTAAGCCTGCGGCGCGCTGAAGATTCACGAGTTCAGAGTCTTCAGCCAGGTGTCGACTTCTTCACGAATGCGATCCCGGCCTTCGCCGTAGCGTTCTTGGAGGACGCCTTCGAACTGTTCGCGTTTGCCGTCCATACGCGCGAGATCATCGTCGGTGAGTTCCGCCCACTTCTCCCGCACCTTGCCCTTGAACTGTTTCCAGTTGCCTTCGACCCGATTCCAGTCCATCGCCGTTCTCCCAAGGTCAAGGAATGTTCCACGCCGACGGAACGCGGGCGGAATCGCTTTGTTCCGGGAATCAGGCGGCAGGGTGAATCGAATCTTAGGCCGAATTGCCGCTCAAGCGGCTGCGCCGCAGCACTTCTTAAACTTCTTGCCGGAGCCGCAGGGACATGGATCGTTACGGCCCGCCTGCTTGCCCTTCACGACGGGCGCGCTCTTGCGGTTGGCCTCTTCGAGGAAATACCAGCGGCCATCCTGCGCATCATGTCGAAACAGCGAGCGCTCCCGATGCGCATAGCGTTCGCCTTCACTGGAGAAGTGCGCGACGAATTCGACGTATCCGGTTTCATCGCCCTGCAGCCCCTGTTCCGTCGACAGGATCTCAAGCCCGAGCCATTGCGAGCTGCGCGACCAGTGCGTAATGGCCTTGCGATCGAAATCGTAACGCGACTCCGGCGCCAAGGAGTCGACAAGGTAGTCGATGTCACCCAATGCGAAGGCGGTGTACCGCGAGCGCATGAGCGCTTCAGCGCTTGGCGTCGGCAGCTTCTCTTCGATGTAACGGGCGCAGCAGGCCGTATAGGAAAGCTGTTGCGCGTCCATCGCGCGGCAGGGACATGTCTGGTCGGTCATCGCTCAGTCGTAGCAAGAATGATCGCGCGGCTGCGCCTGGGTCTGAGACCTAGAGTGATTCCCGATCACATGGAATCATGTGATCGATAAGGAATCGCTCGAAATCAAAATGGTGGAGCAGGTTCTCACTCAAAAAAGTCTGTCGACTTTTTCGAAACCTGCTTTAGGCGACGAATGCGCCGACGTCCAATAATTTCGCCAAAGGGCGGCTTGCGCCGTCGCGCCCTCAGCCGTCGGAACCGCCCTCGTCGGCACGCAGGTCGGAAGCAGCAGCGCCGGCTGCATTTGCGAGGCGCTTCACCGCCTCCATCGCGATCGGATCGAGGCCGGCGCCGCCGTGATCGACATGCGCGAGGATGGCGTTCCGCATACGCGGGTCCCAGAACTTCCTCAAGTGATCCGTCATGCTCGCGACGCCTTCGGGATGCTTCTGAGCCACGAAGAACGTGCCGATCTGGTTAGCCATTCTGACGAGCTTATCGACCGAATCATGCGACATGTGCGGAAACCTGTTCGAGGATGCGTCCTGGATGGGTGAAGACTTCGAAGTCCCGGCCGCGCATGACGGCGACGAGAGTCATGCCGCAGTGTTGCGCATTGCGCACCGCGAGCGCGGTCGGCGCCGAGACAGCGGCGATGATCGGCGCGCCCATGCGCGCCGCCTTCTGCACGAGTTCGACGGAAACGCGGCTCGTCATCAGCACCACGCCTTGCCCCGCGGCGATGGCTTGCCGCGTCAGCGCGCCGGCGAGCTTGTCGAGAGCGTTATGGCGGCCGACGTCCTCACGCGCGATCAGCGCCCCGGAGACGGGATTCCAGAAGGCCGCGGCGTGGATGGCGCGTGTCTCCTGATTATATTTCTGAGCCCCGGGCAGACGCTCCATCGCCTCGATCAAGGCGTCGGCGCGCACCGACAGCGCATTGTCGAGCGTCGGCGGAATGCGCGTCGCCGCCTCAAGACTCTCAATGCCGCAAAGACCGCAGCCCGTCGGCCCCGCCATCGAACGGCGCCGCTCGACATAGGCTTCCTGCCGACCGCCCTTGAGCCAAGCGCGCAATTCGATGCCCGCGTCGGAGACGACGATCTCGACGTCCCCCGCCTGCTCCGGTGAATCGATCAGCCCCTCGGTCAGCGCGAAGCCGATCGCGAAATCTTCGAGATCCGCCGGCGTCGCCATCATCACCGCATGAGTCGAGCCGCCATAGGTGAAGGCGACCGGCGTCTCTTCGGGGATCACGCGAGACGAACGCGCCGTCACATCGTGACGGCGCGCCAGGCATTCCACCCGTAATGTCGGCGGCGGCCTCTCCGTCATTCCGCCGCGTCGATCGTGCTCGCGATGCGACGGCTCTGCTCCGTCAGCTCACGATACTGATGCTGCCAGTCCGTCGGTCCATTCGTGGTCGAGACCTGAACCGCCGTGACCTTGTATTCGGGACAATTGGTGGCCCAGTCGGAATTGTCGGTCGTGACCACATTGGCCTGAGTGTTCGGATGATGGAACGTCGTATAGACGACGCCCGGCGCCACGCGATCCGTGATCTTGGCGCGCAGCGTCGTCTCGCCGGCGCGGCTCGCCACCTTCACCCAGTCGCCCTCGCGCACGCCGCGATCTTCGGCGTCGTGCGGGTGGATCTCGAGGACGTCCTCAGGATGCCACTGGCTGTTTTCGGTGCGTCGCGTCTGCGCGCCGACATTGTACTGCGACAGGATGCGGCCGGTCGTGAGCAGCAATGGGAAGCGCGGCCCCACCTTCTCCTCGGTCGGCACATATTCGGTGATGACGAATTTGCCTTTGCCGCGCGCGAAGCCATCGGTGTGCATGATCGGCATGCCTTCCGGCGAATGTTCGTTGCACGGCCACTGCACGGAGCCGACCTCGGCGAGACGCTTGAACGACACCCCAGCGAAGGACGGCGTCAGCCGCGCGATCTCGTCCATGATCTCGCTGGCGTTGGCGTAGTTCCAATTGAGTCCCAGCTTGTTGGCGAGCAGCTGGGTGACTTCCCAGTCGGCGTAGCCATTCTTCGGCGACATCACCTTGGTGACGCGCTGGACGCGGCGCTCGGCGTTGGTGAAGGTGCCGTCCTTCTCGAGGAAGGTCGCGCCCGGCAGGAAGACATGCGCGTAGTTCGCCGTCTCGACCAGGAAGAGATCCTGCACGATGACGATGTCCATATTCGCCAGCGCGCGCGACACATGGCGCGTGTCGGGGTCGGACTGCAAAATGTCCTCGCCCTGAACGTAAAGTCCCTTGAACGTGCCTTCGATCGCCGCGTCGAACATGTTGGGGATGCGCAGACCCGGCTCCGGGTCGAGCGAAACGCCCCAATCCTTCTCGAACACCTGGCGCGCCGCATCGTTGGAGATGTGGCGATAGCCCGGCAGCTCGTGCGGGAACGAGCCCATGTCGCAGGAGCCCTGCACATTATTCTGACCGCGCAGCGGATTCACGCCGACGCCGCGACGGCCGAGATTGCCGGTCGCCATGGCGAGATTGGCGATGCCCATGACGGTGGTGGAGCCTTGGCTATGCTCCGTCACGCCGAGGCCGTAGTAGATCGCCCCGTTGCCGCCAGTGGCGTAGAGACGCGCAGCGCCGCGAATGTCGGCGGCCGGCACGCCCAGCACGCTTTCAAGCGCCTCGGGGCTGTAGCGGTCGTCGGCGACGAAGGCGGCCCAGTCCTGATATTCGTCCCAGTCGCAGCGCGCCTTCACGAAATCCAGATTGGCGAGGTTTTCCTTCACGATCACATGCGCCAGCGCCGTGACCATCGCGACATTCGTGCCCGGCTTCAGCGGAAGGTGATAGTCGGCCTCGACATGAGGCGAGCGCACGAGGTCGATGCGGCGCGGATCGATGACGATCAGCTTGGCGCCCTCGCGCAGGCGCTTCTTCATGCGCGAGCCGAACACCGGATGCGCGTCGGTCGGATTGGCGCCGATGACCAGAATGACGTCGGCGTCGTCGACCGAGTCGAAATCCTGCGTGCCGGCGGAAGTGCCGAAGGCCTGCGCCAGGCCGTAGCCTGTCGGCGAATGGCAGACGCGCGCGCAAGTGTCCGTGTTGTTGTTGCGGAAGCCTTGACGCGCGAGCTTCTGAACGAGGTAGCTTTCCTCATTCGTGCAGCGCGACGAGGTGATCACGCCGACGGCGTTCTTGCCGTATTTCTCCTGCGCCGCCTTCAGCCGGTCGGCGGCGAAGCCGACCGCTTCGTCCCACGAGACGACGCGCCAGGGCTGATCGATCGACTCGCGGATCATCGGATCGAGAATGCGGTCGCCGTGATGGGCGTAGCCATAGGCGAAGCGGCCCTTGACGCAGCTATGGCCATGATTGGCCTTGCCGTCCTTCCACGGAATCATACGGACGACTTCCTCGCCGCGCATCTCAGCCTTGAAGGTGCAGCCGACGCCGCAATAGGCGCAGGTCGTGACTTCGGAATGCTCCGGCTGGCCGACGGCCACGACCGACTTCTCAATCAGCGTCGCGGTCGGACAGGCCTGCACGCAGGCGCCGCAGGATACGCATTCCGATTCCATGAAGGCTTCGTCCATGCCGGCGGAAACGCGCGATTCGAAACCGCGGCCCGATATCGTCAGCGCGAAGGTGCCCTGCACTTCCTCGCAGGCGCGCACGCAGCGGTTACAGACGATGCACTTGGACGGATCATAGCTGAAATAGGGATTCGACTCGTCCTTCGGCTTCCAGTCGAAATTCACTTCGCCACTGTTGCGGGCGAAGACGTGGTTGGCGCCGTCATAGCCGTAGCGGACGTCGCGCAGGCCCACCGCGCCCGCCATGTCCTGAAGCTCGCAGTCGCCATTGGCCGCGCAGGTCAGGCAATCGAGCGGATGGTCGGAAATATAAAGCTCCATCACGCCGCGACGGATCGCGGCGAGGCGCGGGGTCTGCGTCTTGACGGAAATGCCGGGCGCAACCGGCGTCGTGCAGGAAGCCGGCGTGCCGTTGCGGCCCTCGACCTCGATGACGCAGAGCCGGCAGGAGCCGAACGCCTTGATGCTGTCGGTGGCGCAGAGCTTCGGGATCTCGGTGCCGACCTCCATCGCGGCGCGCATGATGGACGTGCCCTCGGGCACGGTGACGCTCTTACCGTCAATGGTCAGCGTGACCGATTTTACGGATGGCGATTCGGGCGTGCCGTAATCGATTTCTTTGATAAGCGTCATGGCGGCTACCTCACTCGGCGGCTTCAAGGGCCGGCTTGCGGAAGTCCTCGGGAAAATGTCGAAGCGCGCTCTCGACCGGATACGGCGCGAAGCCGCCCAATGCACAGAGCGAGCCAAACTTCATCGTGTGGCAGAGATCCTTGAGGAGCTCGATATTCGCATCGACGTCCATGCCGTTGCGAATCTTGTCGATCGTCTCGACCCCGCGCGTCGATCCGAGCCGGCACGGCGTGCATTTGCCGCAGCTCTCGATGGCGCAGAACTCCATGCCGAAGCGCGCCATCCAGGCCATGTCGACGGTGTCGTCGAAAACGACGAGTCCGCCATGGCCGATGAGACTGTCCTTGGCCGCGAAGGCTTCGTAGTCGATCGGAAGGTCGAAAAGCGACACGGGCACATAGGCGCCGAGCGGACCGCCGACCTGAACCGCCCTGACGGGACGACCCGAGCGGGTGCCGCCGCCAATCTCGTTGACGACCACGCCGAGCGGAATCCCGAAGTCGGTCTCAAAGAGGCCGCCATATTTGACGTTGCCGGCGATCTGCAGCGGCATCGTGCCGCGCGAGCGGCCGACGCCGAGATCGGCGTAATGCTTCGCGCCCTTCTCCATGATCATCGGGATGGTGGCCATGGACAGCACATTGTTGATGACCGTCGGCTTGCCGAAGAGCCCGACATGGGCCGGCAGCGGCGGCTTGGCGCGCACGATGCCGCGCTTGCCCTCGAGAGATTCGAGCAGCGAGGTCTCCTCGCCGCAAACA
>JALHNR010000030.1 GCA_022843525.1 Methylocystis sp.
ACGAGTTCGTCTGGCCCGGATTGGAGAGCCCCGAGACGGCGGCGATCTGGGCCGCCGATCCGTTCATTGGACGCGAACAGGCTCTGGAGATCGCGCTCGACGCCGAGACCGCGGGTCTCAAATATTACCAGCACGTTCTCGACACGACCTCGGACCCCGAGATCAAGATCCTGGCCAAGGAGTTTGTCGCGGAAGAGCTTAGTCACGTCACTGAACTGAATAAGTGGATCGCCGCGAACAAGGCCGGGAAAGTTCTGACCGTCGATCCTTGAGTTCACCGTTCGACGTCAGCACACTTGCGCCACCACCATGGCGACGTCGTCCGACGCCGGCGCCTCGCCGCGGAAGGCGCGCACGTCGGCGAGCACCGCCTTGATCAGGTCTCGCGGCGAGAGGCTGCGATGCTGCATGAACGCGGCGGACAGGCGCTCGAGTCCAAAGAAGTCGCCCTGGCGGTTTTGCGCCTCGGTGATTCCATCGGTGTAGAACAGCAGCTTGTCGCCCGCGGCGAGTTCGATGCTCCCCTCCTTGAATTCGACCGCGCGCACAACGCCGAGCACCAGGCCTTCGGCGTCGAGCTGCACGCACACCGCGCCCGCCGCGCGCAGCAGCAAGGGCGGATTCTGGCCGGCGTTGGCGTATTGCAGCGTGCGCGTCTGCGGCAGGAAGCGGCAATAGAACATGGTGATGAAGAGGTCCGCGGCGGTCAGGTCCTCGTGCAGGAGTTCATTGAGGTCGTGCAACAGCTCCGCCGGCCCACTTAAAGCGTTCGTCGCCTTGCGCGTTTCGGCGCGCAGCGTGCTGCGCACTTCGGTCATGATCAGCGCGGCGCCGACGCTATGGCCGGAAACGTCGGCGATGACGATGTCGATCACGCCGGAATTTTCGAAATAGTCGAAATAATCGCCGCCGACATGGGTCGCCGGCACGCAGATTCCGGCGATCTCCATATGCGGGGTGCGCAGCGGCGCGTTCGGCAGCAGCGACAGCTGGATCTGCTTGGCGATTTCGAGTTCGTGGCGGTTCTCTTCGACGCGCCGCCGGTCGGAAATATCGGCGTGAACGCTGACGAAATGGGTGATGCGCCCCGCCTCGTTGGCGACCGGCGAGATGGAGAGCTCGTCCCAGAAGGAGCTGCCATCTTTGCGATAGAATTTCACCACCACCTGGCAGCTCGTGCGATGCACGATCGCGTTGCGGATTTCCTCAAGCGCCGCAGGGTCCGTCTCCGGCCCGCGCAACAGATGCAAACTGTGCCCGAGCAGCTCTTCGCGGGTGAAGCCGGTGATCCGGCTCAGCGCCGGATTGACGTAAATGTTTGGAACGCGGGGCGCCTGCGCGTCCCAGACCGCAATGCCGATGGGGACGGATTCGATGGCGCGATTGCGCACGCGCAGCGCGTCTTCGAATTTTTTGCGCGAGGTGATGTCGTGATCGACGCCGCGCCATTTCACCAGTCGGCCGCCTTCGTCGAAGATCGGCGCGCCGGTCGACTCGGTGAAGACGTCGCCGTCGTTCTTGTGCCGGTAATGATTGACGACGCGATGGAACGCCCGGCGCAGCGCGATCGGGCTCGGGGAAGACTTGAGAACTGCGTCTTCTGCGCTCTCCTTGGCGAAGAGATCGACATAGGTCTTGCCGAGAACCTCGTCGGGCGTCATGCCGAGCACGTCCTCGACGGCGCTGCTGCTATAAGTGTAGCGGCCGTCCTGGTCCTGCTCCCACAGCCAATCGCCGGCCATGTCGGCGATCTGCCGGAAGCGCTGCTCGCTCTCGAACAGCGCCTCCTTGTCGCGCTTCTGTTCGGTGATATCCTGCTGCATGGCGAGGTAATGGGTGATCTCGCCATTCGCGTCGCGCAGGGGCGTGACGATTTCGGAAGCCCAATAGAGCTTGCCGTCCTTTCTTCTGTCCTGGATCTGTCCGCGCCATTCGACGCCGGCGCGAATGCTCTCCCAAAGCCGCCGATATTGATCGCCCTCGGTCCGCTTCGATTGAAGCATCCGCGGGTTCCGGCCGATGAGTTCATGCGGCGGGTAGCCGGTCAGGCTGGCGAAGCGGCTGTTCACATATTCGATTTCACCATGCTTATTGGTGATCATCACCGCGATCGGACTTTGCTCGACGGCGGCGGAAAGCGTCAGCAACCTGTCCTCGGCGCGCTTGAGCCGCGTCAGATCATGGGTGACGCCAACGAAGTAGCGCGTTCCTTCGAGCCAGATTTCGCCAATCGACAGATACATCGGGAAGGTGGTGCCGTCCTTGCGTCGCCCGACGACCTCTTGGCCAACGCCAATGATCTTCTTGACGCCGGTTCGCCTGTAGGCGGCAAGATAACTGTCATGCGCCTCGCGATAGGGCGAAGGCATCAACAGCTTGACGTTCCTCCCAAGCGCTTCCTCAGCGCGGTAGCCGAACAGCTTCTCCGCGCCTCTGCTGAAGAGCAATATGTCGCCGGCTTCATTGATCACAACCAGACCATCGACCATGCCGCCGAAGATGGTTTCGAGCTTTTTCGTCGTTTCGTCGAGCGCATCGGGCTCATTCGGCCCGTCGAGCGAACGAAGTTTGAGCAACGATCCGCCATCGCCATTGCCGGAAAGCGCGTCGATCTCGCAGCGAACGTCAAGCGTTGCTCCATCCTTGCGCCGAATGCGCAGAGAGAGCCGCTGGCGGCCGCGCAGCGAGGGGGACGAAGGTTCGAAATCATCGGCGTCTGGCGCGAGAACCCGCGGAAAGAAAGGCTGGCCGCGAAGCTCCCCTTCGCGATAGCCCGTGAGACGTTCGGCGGCTCGGTTCATCGATCGCAGGGCGCCCGACGATTCGAGAATGCAAAGAGCTTCATCAAAAGCGTCGAGAATGGCGCGATCGGCCGCGACCGTTTCCATGCGCTACGAAGCTCCTGCTTCCAAGGACGCACGCCTTGGCTTTCGCGCCCTCTCCACGCCCTCCGCCGAGCGGCTGCGATAAGCGGCGTCGCATGCGTCGACCAGGGCGTTCAGCTCGGCGACGAACGCTGCGAACGGCGTCAGCGTTGTAAAGAGCGAAGCCTCAAGTTTGAACGCCAGCCGCTCGAGCCCGGCGAGACGAAACTCCAGACCGACGTTTCGAAACAAAGTCCGCGCGTCGGCGATTCCGCTCAGCAACTGCATGGACGCAATGCGCGCGGACGCATCCCGCATTCGCGCGTCGAGCGCGGCCTGCAACTGCTGCTCCCAGAGGTCTCTTGGCTTCACGTCCGCAAGAAAGGCCGTAAGCTTCTGCAATCCGAACAGATTGGCGGCCTTATCGAAATACGCGCCGGCGAGTCGCATGTCCTCTCCCGATTCGCGGGTGAGCGCGACAAGGAAAGGAAAATTCCGCAGCCGATCGAAATAGGGCGCCGCCACAGACTGGTCGCCCTGCGCTTCGCTCAGGCCCGCACGTTCGCGATAGGCGCGCAGATCGGAACGCCAACGCTCGATGTCTTCGTCGTCGGGACTCAGCCGATGCCCACGTCGCATGGCCCAGTGGCACATATACGCCAAAGCGTCCTCAAGCTGGAGAATCAGCCCATACTGGCGCGCGGCGTCCAGTTCGCGGCTGTCGCGAAAACTGGCGCGCCACCGATCTCCCTCAAAGATTCGATCAAAGGAAAGATAGAGCTTGACGGCATAGCTGAGCAGAGTTGGAACCAGTCCCTCGCCCAGCAACAGGAAGCAAACTCCCGCCTGATCGACGACCTTGTTGCAGATCATCGTGACGGCGATCTCTCGCGCGAGTGAATGACTCCTGATCCGCTCCGAAAAATGAGAACGCAAATACTCTGGGAAATAGCTCGCGAGAAATTCATATGACCAGGAACCTTGCAGAAAGGTCTCGTCTTCCAGCAGCCTCTGCTTCAGCGCCAGCTTCGAACCGGCCATCAGCAACGCGAGTTCCGGTCGCGTCAGCTCTTTCGTCTCACGCGCCGAGACATCCTTTCGTGTCGGGAAGGCCTCTGCCGCAGGATTGATATAGCCGGCGTTTTCAAGCTGCTCCGCGAGGTCCATGAATGGATCAAGATTGATGCGGCAGCGCGCGCGATCCAGCGACAGACAAAGACTCTGTCGGTCGTTGTCCTGCAGTACTGACGCGCAAACTTCTTCGGTGAGGGATTGGAGCAAGCGATTGGGATCTTCGACGTCCGGCGCGCGCTCGTCCGACCGCATGTGCAGCAGAGTCTTCAAATTGACTTCGTGATCGGAGAGATCAACGCCGGCCGAATTGTCGACCGCATCGGTATTGATCCGGCCGCCTCTCAGGGCGTATTCAATCCGCGCCCGCTGCGTGAAGGCGAGGTTGGCGCCTTCGCCGACGACCTTGGCGCGAAGCTGCAGCGCATCGACGCGCGCGCCGTCATTAACGCGATCGCCGACGCTCTCATTCGTCTCCGAGCTCGCCTTGACATAAGTGCCGACGCCGCCCATCCACAAGAGATCGATGGGCGCGATCAAGAGCCAGCGGACCAGCGCTTCGCCATCGACCGCGCTATGCCGCGCGCCAAGCCATGCGCGCACTTCTGGACTCAGCTGGATATCCTTGGCGTCGCGCCGATAGACGCCTCCGCCTTGTGAGAGCAGCGCCGGGTTATAGTCACGCCACGTCGAGTGTGGCAGTTGGAACAGCCGGCGTCGCTCGGCGAAGGAAATGAGGGGATCCGGGTTGGGATCGATGAAGATGTACTGACCGTCAAACGCGCCAAGCAGCCGGATGTTCGGCGTGTGCAGCATGCCGTTGCCGAAGACGTCGCCGTCCATCGAGCCGACTCCGACAACTGTAATCGGCTCCGCATCGACGTTGCGACCGAGTTCATGGAAGTGTCGTCTTACACAAACCCAAGCGCCGCGCGCAGTAATGCCCAGTCGCTTATGATGGTAGCCGTGCGCGCCGCCGCTCGCGAAGGCGTCGCCGAGCCAGAAGCCATAGGAGTGCGAAATCTCATTCGCGACATCGGCCCAGGAGGCGGTGCCCTTGTCGGCCGCGACGACGAGATAAGGATCGGGGCCGTCATAAGCGACAAGCGCCGGCGGCCGGACGATCTGTGATTCCTTCAGATTGTCCGTGAGATCGAGAAGGCCGCGCAGGAATTGCGAATATGCTTCCCTCCCGAGGCGCTGCCGCTCCGTCGTGTCTTCAAAGGGAAGCTTCAGAATAAAGCCGCCCTTGGCGCCCTGCGGCACGATGAGGGCGTTCTTGATCATCTGAGTCTGCATCAGCGCCAGGACTTCGCCGCGAAAGTCCTCGGGCCGGTCCGACCAGCGGATTCCGCCGCGCGCGACTTTGGCGCCCCGCAGATGAACGCCTTCCATTGACGGGGAATGAACGTAGATCTCCGCCATGGGCTTTGGCGCCGGCATATTAAACACGCCGAGACTGCTGATCTTTAGAGCAATGAACTTCCGCGCCCAATCGCCGCAAAAATAGAAGTTGGTGCGCACCGTCGCGTCGATGAGATTGAAGAGATCGCGAAGAATGCGATCGTCGCCACCGTCCGTAACCTTGTCTAGCACGTCCACGAGCTGAGCTCTGATCGGCGTGAGCAACTCCAACTCGATCTCAAAGGAGTCGCGTCCCCCGTGATCCGGCTCGAACCGCGCTTCGAAGTAACGATAGAGCAGTTGAGCGACCGCCGGACTATGCAAAAGCGCGCGATAGATGCGCGTGCGCTCGATCCGCAGACCGAGCTGCTGATAGTAGTTGCTATAGGCGCGAAACAGATCGATCTGCCGCCAGTCAAGCTCCGTGACCAAGACCAGGCCGTTCAAGGCGTCGCTCTCAACCTCGGCTGAAAGCACGGCTTTGAGCGCCGCCAACAATCGACCGTGCGATCGTGCGACGCTCGCGCCGCTGCGCATGGAGGGCTCGACGATGAAACTTCGAATGAAACGCGGCCCGATGCTGAGATTGAGCGCAAACTGAATTTGATCTGCGACGCGCAGTCCGAGGTTCTGCAGCATCGGCAGAAGTTCATCGAGCGCATGGTCTCTGGCGCCGATCAGCCGAACTTCATATCGGGCTACACCGGTTCCGGGGCCGCGCAGCGGGCGCAGTTCGACGATCTCGTTCTCGCTTTGGTTTGCTGCAATCAGCGCGAGATCGCGCGCGGCGCGCCGCGCGGGGACGAGATAGCGATAGGTTTTGGGCAGCGCGTCAAGCGCCTCGCCGGAAAGACTCAGCCCAGAACGGCGACCGGCGCGGCGGAGGAAATCGCGCACCACGACATCCCAGCCCGCGGCGCGGGGCGTCTCAAACGTCAATGTGTCCGGAGAGCGAAGCACGGGCAACCATCAGCTAAGCGAGCTTCTTGCGCATTTCGAGAACATTGCCCGAATCCGTCTTGTGATATTGAACAGAGTCCATCACAGAGCGAATGAAGAATATGCCGCGGCCGCGTTCGCGCAGCTCATCGAAATCGGGCATCGGCAGGGCAGCAAGGTCGAAGCCCCCTCCATGATCGTAAACGCGGACGGAAAGATAGGCGTCCTCTACCGAAAAACAGATCCGGACGGAGTCGGTCGAATTTGCTGCGGAGCTATATTGAATGGCGTTGGCGACGGCCTCGGTCAGCGCAAGATTGAGGTGAAAGGCGAGGGTGTCGCGTGTGTCCTCCTGAACGTCCAGCTCCTTCGCCAGCTGCTCGGCGATTGCGCCAACGAGGCGCAGATATCGCGTCTGATTGGGAACGACGATGTCTAGATTGACGAATGTCTCGCACATCTCGATCACCGCCCACCCCATTCGCGAACTCACGCGCTCAGCGCCAACTGCAAGCTTGGATAGATGTCGAAAACACGGTGCAGTCGCGTCAGTTCGAACATCGACCTGACGCGCGGCTGCAGACCCGCCAAAGCGAACCCGCTCGAGCGCAAGCTCGCATTCTTGTAGCCGGAGAGCAGCGCCCCCAGCCCTGAGCTGTCGATGAATTGAACTCTCGCCAAATCGATGACGACGTTTTGAGCGCCGCCCTCAAGCGTCTTGAGCACCAAATCCTTGAGCTCGCCGGAGTTGTGCGCATCGATGCGATCCTCCTGGATGCTCAGAACCGTTCGGTCGTCTCGCACTTCCTTCGCTACTCTCATTGTCCCGTCTCAGCTCAAATTCGGACCACAACAGCTGTTGGAATAGATATGTCTGCGGCGCAGGATTAACAGGGCGTAGCGCTCCGGTTGCGGCAGCGAAAGCTACGACGAAGATTAATCAACCGAACGCCTGCGCCAGATCGGCGATAAGATCATCCGGATGTTCGATGCCGATCGATGCGCGAACGAGCGAAGGCGTAATGCCGATCTCCCGGCGGGCCTCTTCGGTGAGCCCCGAATGCACGGTGGTCGTCGGATGACAAATTAACGATTCGGTGCCGCCGAGGCTGACGGCGAGCTTGAAGATCTGCAGCCGATTGAGGAAGGCGAAGGCTTCGGCTTGTCCGCCCACGACTTCGAAAGAAAAGGTCGAGCCGGCGGAACTCGACTGGCGCGCCATCAACAAGCGCTCGGGATGGTCAGCCGGCAGCAGCGGCGGATAGTGAACGCGCGCCACCTTGGGATGACCGGCGAGAAATTCAGCGACGATCGCCGCGTTCTCCGCCGCCCGGTTCATGCGCAAAGACAATGTCTCGAGCGAGCGGCCAAGCATCCAGCAGGAATGCGCGTCGAGCTGCGTGCCGATGGCGCTGCGCATCGTGCGAATGGCCTTCAGATGCGCGCAGGATCCGACCACCGCGCCGCCGATGAGATCGCTGTGCCCGCCGACATATTTCGTCAGCGAATAGAGCGACAAGTCGGCGCCGTGCCGGAGCGGCGATTGGAAAACCGGGCCGAGCAGCGTGTTGTCGCAGCAAATGACCGGCCTCGCGCCCTGTTTTTCCGCGACGTCTTCGGCGACGCGTCGCACCAGCGCGATATCAACCAGGCTGTTCATCGGATTGGACGGCGTCTCGATGAAGATCATCGCGATGCGTCCGACGTCCATCGCGCGCGCGGCTGCGGCGCGGATATTGTCTTCGTCGAGCCCATCGGTGAAACCAACGCCGGTCAATCCGAACGGCGCCAGCGTCTTGTCGATGAGAACTTCCGTGCCGCCATAGAGCGGACGGCTGCGCAGGATCGTTTCTCCTGGGCGCGCGAAGGCAAGAATCGTGGTGACGATCGCCGACATGCCGGAGGAAAAGACGAGACCGCATTCGGCGTGCTCGTAGATCGCCAAGCGGTCCTCGACAATCTCGAGATTGGGATGGTTGAACCGTGAATAGACGAGTCCGGATTCTTCGCCTTCCGGCGGCGCACGACGGCCGGCCATATAGTCGAAGAAGTCGCGTCCCTCTTCGGCGGTTCGAAACACGAAGGTCGACGTCAGAAATACCGGCGGCTTAACCGCGCCTTCCGACAGCGTCGGGTCGTAGCCGTAGCCCAGCATGAGCGTTTCCGGCTGAAGCAAGCGGTTTCCGATGCTCGCCTTGTGGTAACGCGCGCTGTCCATGGATGCTTCCTCGGCCGTCGCCGCGTAGAAATCAGACGGCGCCGCCACGGTAAATAGCGCGCTAAAGCTGCTTCGCCCGCGCCAGCGGAACATTCGCCTTCGCCATCTCGGCCAGCGCCTCCAAAGCCGCGTCGATGTCGGCGGCCGTGTGATCCGCGCTGATCTGAAAGCGGATCTCCTCGTCGCCCCTCGGCACGACCGGATAGGTCAGCCCCGTAACCAGAACGCCTCGCCGCCGCAGATGCTCGACAAGCGCTACTGTGCGGGCGCTGTCGCGGGTCACGAGCGGCGCGACCGGATGCTCACCGGGCAGCGTCTCGAAGCCGAGCCTGACAAGCCCCGCCTTGAAGCGTGCGGTCATGGCGCGCAGATGCTCGAGCAACGACAGGCCGTCCGGACTGTCCAGGATGTCAATGGCCTTATGCGCGGCGGCGGCTTCCGCCGGCGTGATGGGATTCGAGTAAACGTAGAAGGGCGAGCGCTCGCGCAGGTAGCGGATGAGGATTTCATCGCCGACGACATAGCCGCCATTGACGCCGAAGGCCTTGCCGAGCGTCGCCACCAGAATGTCGACTGGCGCTGATTGCGTATATTCCTCCGCGCCGCGCCCCTTTGCGCCGAGCGCGCCGACGCCATGTGAATCGTCGACGATGACGATCGCCCCCTCCGCGAAGGCATTGTCGCGACTGCGCGCCAGCGTCATGATGCGATCAAGCGGCGCGTGATCGCCGCGCATGCTGAACACGCCGTCGGTCACAATGATGGCGCGGGTGCATGATTTCGCGGTCTCGTCGAGACATCGCTCGAGTTCGCCCATATCGAGATGTTTGTAGATCCGCTTCTCCGCTGGCGCCGCAAGGGAGATCGCGTTGATGATGCAATTGTGGTTGAGTTCGTCGCTGATGACGGCGGTCTTCTTGCTGACGAGCTGCGGAAGGAGGCCCATGATCGCCGCATAGGCCGAAGAAAAGATGATCGCCGACGGCCGCGAATGAAAGGCGGCGAGCCGACGCTCCAAGGCGACATGTGGCGACCAGGTGCCGCTGATGAAGCGCACCGCCCCGGGCCCGGAGCCATAGTTCGTCGCCGCCGCATCTTCGGCGTCAATCACCTCTTCGCGCAGCGACATGCCAAGATAATTGTTGGCGTTCATGCGCAGGAACGGCTTGTCGCCTTCGCCTTCGATGAGAAAGCGCGGACCGTAGCCGTTACGCGGAGCAATGACGCCACAGAGCACGCTTTCTGGGCCTTTGAGCAGGCCGGCCTGCGAGAGTTCGCCGAGCTGCGCGGCGAGCGCCTTAGCCAAACCCTGCATTGGCATTGGGGACCTCGTCAGAATTCGGATCGTCAAATGGATCTGTCGCCGCACCCAGACGCGCAAGCATATCCCGCGTCATGGCGGCGAGATCAAAGCGCGGCGCAAACCCCCAATCTTCCCGTGCTGCACTGGCGTCAAGCGACCGCGGCCAGGAGTCGGCGATCGCCTGGCGTAACGGGTCGATGCGGTAGTCCACGGCGAAGGAGGGCGCCTGTTTGCGAATTTCCGCGGCGATTTCTCGCGGCGTGACGCTCATGCCGGTGACGTTATACGCATTGCGAAACCGCAGGCGCTCGGGATCAGCCTCCATAAGCTCCATGATCGCGCGCGTCGCATCCGGCATATACATCATGTCGAGACGAGTCTCTGCGGAGAGGAAGCAGGAATAGCGCTTGCGCAGAGCAGCCGCGCGAAACATTTCGACGGCGTAGTCCGTCGTGCCGCCGCCTGGCGGCGCCGCTGAAGAAACGAGACCCGGCAGGCGCAATCCGCGCGCGTCGACGCCAAAGCGCGTCGCGTAATAATCGCAGAGCAATTCGCCGGCGACTTTGGTGACGCCGTAAATCGTCGTAGGCCGCTGAATCGTGATCTGCGGCGTGCCGCGGCGCGGCGTCGAAGGGCCGAACGCCGCAATGGAGCTTGGGAAAAACACTTGGCAGCCGAAGCGGCGAGCCCCCTCCAGCACATTGTAAAGGCCGCTCATATTGACGCTCCAGGCGTCTTGCGGCCTATCCTCAGCGATCGCCGAGAGCAGCGCTGCGAGGTGGTAGACGACGTCGACATCGCGCCGGCGCATCAGATCGGCGACCGCTTCCGCCTGTGTGCAGTCGAGGCGTTCATAATGATCGTCAGATGGCCGCGCCTCAGCGAGGTCTGAAGCGATGACCCGCGCCGCGCCATATTGCTTTCGCAGGGCCGGCGTCAGTTCGGCGCCGATCTGGCCGAGGGCGCCCGTAACCAGGATGCGTCGCATGCGCCTTCCGCTTCCGCGGCGCCTCCGCCCATGCGTCGAGCGCCCTACTCCTCAGTTATGGCTGCTTTCCGCCGCGCCAATAGGCGCGGCGCCCGTTTTTGGCGGTTGCAGCCAAGCGGCGCGTTCGACGCCAAGCGCCTGCAGGCTGGCCCCTAAGGAGCGCGTCTCCGCTTCCTCATAGAGCGCGAGTTCATCCAAAACCGGCGCGCCGAGCGCGGCCTCGAAGGCGCGTCGGTCAGCGCGCTCGATCAATTGCTCTTCACCCTGCTCCCCAAGATTCGAGCGAAAGATCCCTGCGGCGCTGACCGGCAGAAAATCCTCGTAAACGATCGGTTCGGCGCGCAGAACTCCCGTCTGCAGAAGGTCATCCAACGAGCCCGCAGAGATCGGCTCCGTTCCCCTCGCGCTTGGATCGACCGAATAGCGGAAGAAGGCAAACCTCTCGCGCCGCAGCGTCTCGTCAGCCTCGGGAAACGCCGCGAAGCGCCGCGCCAGCTCCTCGTTGAAGGCAAGCGCATTGGCGCCGTCTGTCGTGAGCGGAACCGCAGCCTGAGCTTCGGCGAGAAGCCTGTCGTAAAGCGCGCGCCCCTTCGCGGTCAGCGCCGCGCCTCTCTGCTCGATCTCGCCGAAGCGCGCGGCATGGGCGCCCGTCACGCGCCGGCCGTCATCTTCAATGAATTCGACTGGCTCGGGGCGCGCCTTGAAGCTCGTCTGGCGCAACAGGATCGGGCAACGGCGACGCGGGGGCCCCTCGACAATCGCTTTCGGATTCATCCCGCGCGCCGCCATGGCGTTGTGCGCGGCGTCAATATCGAGGGCGTGCAAGGTGAGATGGTTGATGTGCGGTCCTTTGAAACAGACGATGTCGGCGAGAAGCGGATGCGTCGCATGGAGCGTCCGATAGACCGCCGATGAAACCGTCGCCTGCCCGTTCCAGCGAAAAATCCTCGCGGCTTCTATAACAAATTCGCGCGCCTCTCCATTGTCGAACCCACGTCTTTCGAAGAGATCGATCAGCGTTCGGCAGCGCGGCGTAAAAATGTCGCGCTGCGCCAGAACCTTGGCGGCGATCTCGCGCGCCTGCGCGTCGGCGATGAGATCCAGCCTGAGAAGAGAAGTGAAAATGCGAAAGGGATTGGCCCGCAATGCGCGCTCGCCGATCGGACGGAACGCCGTCGAATGCACTGGAATTCCGGCGATCGACAGATCGTAATAGCCGACCGGCGCCATTCCCATGATCGCGAAGAGCCGGCGCAGCATCGTCAGTTCGTCGGCGGTTCCGACGCGAATCGCGCCATGGCGCTCGACGTCGAGTCGCTCGAGCTGGCTGTTTTCCGCCAGGCGCCGCTTGAGTTGCGGCGCATCGACGAGCGTTTGTCGGTTGACGTCGGCGACGAGCGCCTTCATTGCGCGATACTGCGGCGCTTCGGCCTGATACAATTCCGAAATCGCCGAGGCGAACATCGTCCTAATCGCGTCAGCGGAAGCGACTTTCATTTTGGTGACCTTCGCTACCCTCGAGTATTTAATCCATCAGCGGCGGAAATCATGAGCGTAGCGTCATGCGCTAAACGTCCAGATCGAATTTGACGCCCTGCGCCAGCGGCAGTTCGCCCGAATAGTTAATCGTGTTGGTGGCGCGGCGCATATAGAACTTCCAGCAATCCGACCCCGCTTCGCGGCCGCCGCCCGTGTCCTTCTCGCCGCCGAAGGCTCCGCCGATTTCAGCGCCGGAAGGTCCGATGTTCACATTGACGATGCCGCAATCCGATCCGTCGGCGGCCATGAAGCGCTCGGCTTCGTCCAGACGCGCGGTAAAGATCGATGACGCAAGGCCATGTGCGACATCGTCATTCAGCTCTATCGCTTCATTGAGGCTGCGGAACTTCATCACGTAAAGGATCGGCGCGAATGTCTCCCGCCGCACGACGTCCGTCTGCCCCGGCATTTCGACGAGCGCCGGGCGGACGTAGAACGCGTCGGGGAATGTCTCTGTCAGCACGCGTTCTCCGCCGAGGATCACGCCACCCTCCGCGCGCGCTTCGTCGAGCGCGGCGCACATCGCCGCATAGGCGTCCTGATCGATGAGCGGGCCGACAAGCGCGGCGCCGTCTCGGGGATCGCCGACCGGAACTGAGGCGTAGGCGCGCCGCAAGCGGCCGAGAAGTTCATCATAGACGTCTTCATGCACGATCAGCCGTCGCAGCGTCGTGCAGCGCTGGCCCGCGGTGCCCATAGCCGCGAACGCGATTGCGCGAACGGCGAGATCAAGCGACGCAGAGGCGCAAACAATGGCGGCGTTGTTGCCGCCAAGCTCCAGAATCGATTTTGCGAAACGACGCGCGAGGCGCGGCGCAATGGCGCGCCCCATCGCCGTCGAACCGGTCGCTGAGACAAGCTGAACTCGCGCGTCTTCGACGAGCGTTTCCCCGACGTCGCGCCCGCCGACGAGCACGGTTGAAAGCCCCTCCGGCGCATCGCCGAAACGCGCGGCTGCGCGTTCGAACAGCGCGTGAGTCGCGAGGGCGACAAGCGGCGTCTTTTCCGAAGGCTTCCAAATCAGCGTATTCCCGCAGACCAGCGCAAGCGCCGCGTTCCAGGCCCAGACGGCGACGGGAAAGTTGAAACTGGTGATTACGCCGACGACGCCGAGCGGGCGCCAGGTCTCCATCATCCGGTGGCCTCGGCGCTCGGTGGCGATCGTCAAGCCGTGGAGCTGACGCGAGAGACCCACGGCGAAGTCGCAGATGTCGATCATCTCCTGTACTTCGCCAAGGCCCTCCGTGGTGATCTTGCCGGCCTCGATCGTGACAAGACGCGCCAACTCGGTCTTGGCCGCTCTCAGCTCCTCGCCCAGCAGGCGCACGAATTCGCCCCGACGCGGCGCCGGGACGTTGCGCCAGATACGAAAGGCGTGCGCCGCTCTAGCAATGGCGCCATGCACGGCCGCCGAATCCGCGCTCTCGACGCGCGCGATGATCTCGCCGGCAATTGGCGAGCGGATCGTCACCGCGCCGCGCACGAAGGACTCTGAATTGACCCCCAGCTTGCGCAGGAGGGCCGCAGCTTCCCCGGCGAGGCCAGAATCTAAAGCGCGCGCCTCCATTTCAACTCCCGATGTTCTCGGCTGATGCGCGGCTGGCGCCGCGCCCCGCGCGTGCCCATGTAATGTAGTCAGTACATGTTCGTTCGCACACGTTATCCAATGCGAATGCGCGCAAAAAGCTCTCGGATATGGACAACTCGGCGTTCAGAAACCCGCACGTCGCCGGAAACTACGACCCGCTGTCCGTCGTACTCGCGCGGGGACAGGGCGCATATCTGTGGGATGTCGAAGGCCGGCGCTACATCGACATGATGAGCGCCTATTCGGCTGTGAGCCTCGGTCACGCGCATCCTCGAATTCTTGCAAAGCTCGCTGAGCAGGCGCAGCGGCTCGCTGTCCCGTCTCGCGCCTTTTACAATGATCGGCTCGCGCCGTTTCTCGAGGAGCTCTGCACTCTGACAGGACTCGACGTCGCGCTGCCAATGAACACCGGCGCGGAGGCGGTGGAAACCGCGATCAAAGCGGCGCGCCGCTGGGCCAATCGCGTAAAGGGCGTCGCCGACCCAGAAATTATCGTCGCCGCTGGCAATTTCCACGGGCGCACCACCACGATCATCAGCTTCTCCTCGGAGCGCGAGTATCGGGACGGATTTGGTCCGTTCACGCCAGGCTTTCGCGCCGCGCCCTTTGGCGATCTCGCGGCCTTTGAAGCCGCCATCACTCCGCGGACCGCCGCCATTCTCGTGGAGCCGATCCAGGGAGAGGCGGGCGTCATCGTTCCGCCGGACGGCTGGCTCGCGGGGCTACGCCGACTGTGCGACGAACGCGGCGTTTTGCTGCTGCTGGACGAAATCCAATCGGGTTTGGGGCGCAGCGGCGCCTGGTTCGCGTTTGAGCATGAGAATGTCCTTCCCGACGGCGTGACGCTGGGAAAGGCGCTCGGGGGCGGCGTTCTGCCCGTCTCCGCTTTCGTGGCGAAACGCGACGTGATGGATGTCTTCACGCCGGGCTCGCACGGATCGACCTTCGGCGGCAACGCTCTCGCCGCCGCCGTCGGTTTAGAGGCGCTGCATGTCATTCGTGACGAACGGCTGGTCGAACGCAGCCAAGCGCTTGGCGCGAGAATGCTGCAACGGTTGCACGCGATGCGCGCCCCGGCGATCAGCGAAATTCGCGGGCGCGGCCTCTGGGCCGGCGTCGACATAGACCCGCGCTATGCGAGTGCGCGGGAAATCTGCGAGAGCCTGCTCGAAAAGGGCGTGCTGACGACCGCGACGCATCACACGGTCGTTCGCTTGGCGCCGCCCTTCGTCATTTCTCAAGAGGATCTCGATCTCGCGCTCGACGCCGTCGAGGAAGCGATCTCGAAATTTCACGCGCCGCGCAATCGTGACGCCGCCAATGTCGGCCATTCACTTGAAGCGTAGCCGCAGCGGCTATGCTCGAATGCGTTCGCCTTTCGGATCGTAGAACGGCGAAAGAGAGACGGTCGCCGGCCGGCGTTCGCCGGCGATTTCAAGTTGATATTCGCCCGAGAGCACAAAAGTCGGATCGACGCCGTCCGAGTTGCGGACATAGCCGTAGCCGATCGCCTTGCCGATCGAATAGCCGTAGCCGCCGCTCGATAGCCATCCGACGCGCAGGCCGTTGCGATAGATCGTTTCGCGCCCGAGCAGCGCGATCTCAGGATCGGCTACGGCGAAGCCCGCGAGAAGCCGCGGCAAGGGCAGGCCCGCAGCTTGAACGAGCGCGTCTCTCCCTTGAAAAGGCGCGCCGGACTTCATCTTGACGGCCCAGCCGAGTCCCGCCATCGGCGGCGTGTGATCCGGACCGATATCTGAGCCCCACGCGCGGTAGCCCTTCTCCAGACGCAGAGACTCGATCGCTCGATAGCCGGCGTCGACGAGGCCAAGGGGCGCGCCCGCCTCTATGAGCGCGTCATAGGCGGAGACGGCGAAATCGACAGGGATGTGAAGCTCCCAGCCGAGTTCGCCCACATATGTGACGCGGATTGCCAACACCGGCGCGCCGGCCAAGCGAATTTCGCGAGAAGTCATGAATGGGAATGCGGCGTTCGAAAGATCATCGTCGCAGCACGATTGCAGAATCTCTCGCGCGCGCGGACCCATCAGCGCCAGCACGGAATTCGCCGAGGTGACGTCGATCACTCGCGCATCCAAGCCCTCGGGAATCGATCGCCTGATCCAGTCGAAGTCGTGCGTTCCGAAGGCGGTTCCGGTCACGACATAGAAGCGGTCATTCGCCAACCGCGTGATCGTCAGATCGCATTCAATCCCGCCCTTGCGGTTCAACAACTGCGTATAGGCGACGGCGCCCGGCGGCTTAGCGACATTGTTGGCGGCGATCCAGGACAGCGCCGCTTCGGCGTCTTTACCGACAATCAGCGCCTTGGCGAAGCTTGTCTGATCGAAAAGCGCGGCCGCCTCCCGGCATGCGCGATGCTCTCGTCCGACCGCATCGAACCAGCCCGGCCTGCCGAACGAATAGCGATCCCGCGGCTCTTCGCCCACGCTCACATCCGCGAACCAATTGGGTCGTTCGAAACCCATTTTCTCGCCGAAGCAGGCGCACTTCGCCTTAAGGCGTTCGTAGAGCGGCGAGCGCCGCAGCGGCCGGCCGGACGTAAACTCTTCAAAGGGCCAGGCGATGCTGTAGTGGCGCGCATAGGCTTCGAGCGTCCGCACCCGCACCCAGGACGGGTCCCTGTGTGGCGCGCCGAAGCGGCGGATGTCGACCGGCCAAAGATCGAACGGCTGTTCGCCGTCCGCCGCCCATTCCGCCAGCGCCATGCCGGCGCCGCCCGCCGACGCGATGCCGAAAGCGTTAAAGCCGGCGCCGACGAAGAAATTGCGCACCTCCGGCGCTTCTCCGATCATCCAATTGCCGTCGGGCGTGAAGCTCTCGAGGCCGTTGATCATCTGCTTGACGCCGGCCTCGGCAAGCGCCGGCACGCGGCCGAGCGCGAGATCCATGATCGGCTCGAAATGATCCCAGTCGTCTTCGAGAAGCCGAAAGGCGAAGTCCTCGGGCACGGCGCCGGATGACCAAGGCACGGGGTTGGGCTCATAGCCGCCCATGACGAGACCGCCGACCTCCTCCTTGTAGTAGGTGAGCCGATCCGGATCGCGCAGCGTCGGCAGATCGCTCGTCACGCCGTTGATCTTTTCGGTCACGAGATATTGGTGATGCACCGCCGAGAGCGGAACGGCGACGCCCGCGCGCGCCGCGAGCGGCTGGGTCCAGAGGCCGGCGCACAGGACGAGCTTCTCGCAGGCGACGGCGCCGCGATTGGTGACGACGCCACGCACGCGATCGTTCTCGATGACGAAGTCCGTGACGGCGACGCCCTCGACAAGCTTTGCGCCCGCAAGCCGCGCGCCCTTCGCCAGCGCCTGGGTGATGTCTGAAGGATTCGCTTGTCCGTCGGTCGGCAGGAAAGCCGCGCCGATAAGGTCATCGACATTCATCAACGGCCAGAGCGCCTGCGCCTCCTTGGCGCTCAGGAGCTGCATCTCCAGGCCGAAGCTCCGCGCGGACGTCGCCTGCCGCTTGACTTCGATCCATCGGTCGGCGTTGCAGGCGAGACGAAGACCACCATTGCGCCGCCAGCCGGTCGCATAGCCCGTCTCTGCTTCGAGCCGATCATAGAGCTCCACCGAATAGCCGAGGAGCTTAGTGATATTGGCGTTGGTCCGTAACTGCCCGATCAATCCCGCCGCATGCCACGTCGAACCCGAGGACAGCTGATGTCGTTCAAGCAGCAGCGTCTCCACGCCGCGCTTGGCGAGATGGTAAGCGACGGAACAGCCAACGATGCCGCCGCCGATGACGACGATCTGCGCGCTTGCCGGGAGATCCGTCATGCTCTTTCCATTTGCTGAAACGCCGACCAGGCCTCATCGAAGCGCGTCAGATTTTGATCTGAGTAAGCGACGTAATCGAAATCAATCGATGATCGACGTTCCGAGACGAGGCTCCACAAGGCTTCACGCAGCAGTGAGGCGCAAAGCATCGCCCTGAAGCGGCGCCGCAATGCATCGGTCGGCGCCGCCTCGAAATATTCCTCGAGCATCGCGTTGTCATCCGCGGCGTCAAAGCCATTGTTCGAAGAGAGTCCGCCCAGATCGAACAGCGGCGTATTCCATCCGGCATAGTCCCAGTCGACGAGCCAAAGCCGACGCCCGTCGTCGATGAAATTGGCGGCAAGGAGATCATTATGGCCGAAGACGAGGTCGATCGCGCCCGTCGCCTTTTCCAAGATTTCGCTCGCCGCGAGCAAGCGCGGCAATTTCGCCGACATCCGGCTCTTGTCCTCGACAAGCGT
>JALHNR010000031.1 GCA_022843525.1 Methylocystis sp.
CGACGCCGCGACAAAATCGAAACGCCCCGCGTTCAGCAAACCCCGGCAGGAATCCACTTAAAGTCCGCGGGGAGCTGTCCAAACAACCGGAGCCAGCTCTGTGCGCCGGCGCGGGATATGGTCGAGCGCGGCGCGTGCAAGATCACCATGCGGATCGAGCAATGCGACGCCGGCCCCGCTCTCGAAATCCTGGCGCAACAGATTGAGCAGCAATGTGCTCTTGCCGGTGCCGGTCTGGCCGACGAGATACAAATGCCGGCGGCGTTCGTCTTCGTCGAGCGTGACGAATTCGCCCGATGAGCGAGCGCCTAACATGAGTGAATATGTGTGCGTATCCATAGCCGGAAGAGAGCCGGCGTGCCGTGCGCATCTGACAAGGGAATTGATGCGGGCAGCGCCTTCTTCCCGGAAGGCGCGCCAGGGCTACATGGCGTCGCTGTCACTGTGCGTGATGACGCGACTGCCGAGCCCCCCGCTCACTGTCGGCTCGTTTCCGGCCACGATCCTTGCGGGAGGGTGGCCTGACGAAATTATAGCTCCGCAATCAAGCAACCAGCCGCGCTCTTCGGCGTTGACTTCCTATGACAGCAAATATCTCAAACCGAGCATTTTCTCACGCCATTGAGTTGATCGTATCTTCGACCTTTTCTAGACCACCGAGGTGAATGGGTCCGATCTCGGCTCTTTGTAAATCCAATTCGTCTCGGATTTTTCGCTGAATGATTTTTTCTGGTAAAGTAGCATTCTGTTGTCGAATCTCGCGTGCTATAGCAATGAGGTTGTTAGGAACAACATCCCATAAGGTATCCGAAAATATACGTGTATTTCCGAGGTTAACAGCATCTCTTCTCGGCCCGAATACAAGATAGCGCAGCAAGAAATCCAACGATATGAGCGGCGAAAATATGTTAATGCCCGTTTCTTGCTTAATATAAGCAGCGACTTTTGGCGCAGAAAAGTCCAAAGTAAGCCACCAGGAGCCAAAACCATAGCCAGATTTTCCTGGATTCCCTTGTCGTTTATCTAAAACACACAAGTAATTTTCAATGTCGTGTTCTGCCAAACGCTTAGCTATTATTTCATCTCCCGGCTCGCTCCTTCTCTTTCCATGCAAAGTGTTCCAAAATTCAACTACTGAATTTACCACTTCTGGATGCAAGCGCTTAAGCTCAAAGCGATTTATGGGCTCTACCTGAATGCCGAATTCATCAAGTAAAAAATCGGCAATATCTCGTTCCGGGTGAACCTGACCATAAAATTGCTCGGACCAATCACGAAAACCGCCGCCAGCCTTTCCGGCCATGATGTAACGCTGGTAAATGTATGGTATTTTTCCACTCCAATCATTAGACCTATCGCAGGCATTACACCGGTTGAAATGCCTTTCAATCTCTTCAATTATGCCGGGCGTAACGAATAGATTTATACCGATGCTATTTGCTTGTTTGAATAGGCGAGTAAATGGTCTTCGATTCTCAGGAAGTACGTGCTCAGCAAAAAGCGGCAACAAGGCCGTGGTGTCCGCCCAAATTTCGCCATGACTAAATAGTTTCTGTGTCGATTTCTGAACGTCCGGCGTTTCCGCCAAAAACGCAAGTAGAGTATATGAATCTGATGCCAATTTAACGTACTCAGCGACGGCGTCACTTGGGCTAAATAAAACATCTTTTACAATCCGAATAATGAAATTGACTGGGGAGCGTCCTGCAACAACGATATCAGCGTTTATAAGACTTACGATAATAGACTCGAGCTTATTCTCGTTTATTGGAACTTCTTTATCGTTCGCGACGGCTGCAGCGAATTGCTCTCCTAGTTCAAACAGATATCTCTCGATAACGGCGACCACAAAGTCAACTATTATCTCTGTGTTGGGAGCTGATGGCGCGACACGCTCCACGTCTTCTTTAATCTCTGTGACAAAGCGTTCACGCAAAAGCTCAACGCCCGCAGCAGAGTCTTTTATTGTTTGAATATACTCAAAACTTAAACAGTATGTGTTATCACCTGGATAATGTCTTATAGCGTTCTTTAACAACCTATTAATTGCAGAATCGACGTACTGCTTCAACTGGTGAATGGAATGCTTGGGCACCATAGTGTGAACGCGGTTGTAAATGTCCTCCAACGAAATTCGACGCTCTGGATTGGAACCCCTTAGCGCAGCTTTTACAAGAGCTTCAAAACATGACTTCGTAAGCCCCTTTGCACCACTTTGATCTCGCCATTGCATTTCAAGATACACGAGTGCAGCATGTGATTCTTCGCGATTTAATGGCGTTCCCGTGCTGCTAATTATCCCTTTTCGTTCGAGAAGTGGATCGACCACAATCGTGGCTAGCTCTTCCGCCGCTTTTTCGTGAGAAGGGCTTAATTGAAGGCGCTCAATGAACCACGACCGATCCCTTATGTCCAAATGCAATCCTTTAGAAGCGAACTCAACTTTTTGAGAGTCTCCCAGAGCTCCAATCCTTTTATTTGTGACATAAATCAATACGGTTGGCGTAGGGCTTTTTGTTAGTAATTTTAATAATGAATCGTGGATTTTTGCTTTCCAGTCCTTTTGAGTTGAATATTGAAGCCAAACGGTAGGGGAAGCCGAATATAACTCAGCGTCGCGACCTCCGTCTCCACTGGGGGCTGCCATCGTGCGTAAATTAGGGAATTCAACGGCCAGGAACGCCGACGCCAGCCTTTCGAAGCGTTCCCAATCGCTCCCCTTCAGTTTTTCGAGTGCAAGTTCGAATCGGTCGCTGGATATCATTTCGTGCTCGCGATGTTTGGCAAGGTTGTGCCTCACAATTGATCCGAGAACCTGCGTCGTCAATAAGTTAATCATCTCTTACGAGCGCTAAAGGCTTCGATCGCCCTGATGACGAAATGAATTTCCCCCTGGTGAGACATGGGGCGACATTCCCCCTGGAGCCGACACGCATTTGCGTGGGCGCTTGCCGGCGCTTCGGTCAAGGCCGGCCGAAGGCCGCCCCGCAAGGGGTCGCCTTGAGGGAAGCGCCCAGCCAAGCGCCATGATCGGCGGGTCGGTCGGGGTGCTGGCTCGAAGGGGAAGCGAGAGGATGATGCGCGTCTTTACCGTCGCGCCTTGAGTCGATCTCGCCACAGGGCCGCGCGCGTCGGCGCTGCTTTCCGTCATGCCATGTTACCGCATGATGCACGATGTCGATCCTGTCCGGGATACCCGCCCGACTCCGGGGCTTTTCCCGAGGCTCTTCCCCAAAAGAGACGAGGGCGAAGGCGGTGCGAAAAGCGCCCACGCTTTTCGCCCTAGCCGAAGTCGGGCGCGCGCCCACGCGCGGCCCGAAAAAGACACGGAGTCGGGCGGGTAGCCCGACGCGCGCGGCCCGTGCTTCCTCATTCTTTCCACTGTCTACCCCGCCTTACCCTAAAGGCGGGGTGTATGGCGGGGCTGGATGACACTCGCTGATAACGGACACGCTCGTCTCTTTCGAGACGTTTACAGGCTGACGGCGGCCGGCTCGGAGTTGAGCAAGTTGCTCGTCGATACATTGTCGTTGGCGGGTGGCTCGGACGATTGCGTGGCGGGGGAGACGATGACGGTGCGCATCGCGCTGCCGGTGAGGCCGCTCGTCGGCGAGGTGACGGTGTAGAGAATTGTGTGCTCGCCCGGCTGCGTGGTGTCGATCGAGACGGCGGTCGTGGTTGCGCCATCGAGGATGATGACGATCCCCAGATTGAGGTCGTCGGCAGGGGCGATGATACGTGCGCCGAGGTCGAGATACGCCGCGCCAAATTCGATGGTGCTAGTGGCGTTGCCGCTGATCTCGATGACCGGCGCTTGTGGTGCGCTCGCCGGCATGGCCGGAGAAGGGGAGACGGTGGTTTGACCGGCGGCGGCAAGAAGTGCCGCTAGTTGGTCTTTCGTGACGCAAACGCCGTCGAGGCAAAGCGTGTGCGCGTCAATGTCGGCGGCCTGGACATGCTGAAAATTGCCGTTCACTGCGATAAGTTCCCGTGTCGTGATCCGCTCCGTGAGCCCGCCGAATTGTTGCGCAAGTTCCTTGATCGCGTTGACGAGCGCCGCGATGAGCGGACGGTCTTGGAGCGTGAGATAGCCATTGGTGCTAGAGCCCACAGCCTCGGGAATCGCCGTCTGCACATTTTGCGCAGAGAAGCCGGCGTATTGCGTGCTCTTGTCGAGGCCGGAAATATCATTCCAGTGGTAACTGATCGGGGTGAGCTTCACGATGTCGGCGAGGCCTCGTGTGAATTCGCCGTCGATATTCTTCAAGCGCTCGTCGGACGACACAGAGAGATTGCCCGAGGCGTCGGTCGTGAGTGTGCCTGCGCCGAAATTGGAGAAGCGTACGGTACCGGTGGTAGAGAGTTGTGCGGTGGGTGATGTCGTGCCGATGCCGAGATTGCCGGCATTTGTCCACATCATGTAACGGTTTGAAATGCCGCCGTTAGAAATAAAAAGAAGATTGTTCCGAGCGCGGATCGAAAAGTCACTCGCGGAGAATCCTGCTTCAGCAAGCGGCAAGGCAGCGCCAGCGAAACCAATCGTGGAGCCGCCATTGTTCCAATCTATATACCCACCATTCACACTATCTGAGTTAAAGGCGGCAACTTCGCTATTTGAGGTCGAAATTGTCATGCGCGCGGACAGCGACGTCGTCCCGATGCCGACGTTGCCGGTGCTCGTAATTCGCATTCGTTCATTAGAATCGGCTTGCCCGCCCGTGTAGAACCGCAGGACGCCAGCCGAGTTCCGGGCGACCATAGAAAGGCCGCCCGAAAGATTCACGCCCGCCTCAAGAGCAGCGCCGTCTTGTACGAAGCCTCCGGTCGTCGTCCATCCCGTACTAAATGTCAAAAGACGAAGTGCATCGGCGTTGTTGCCTACGGTGTATCCGTTCCTCACGCCCAGTTCTGTGTAAGCGGTTGCCGCACTATTGCCATTGGTAAAGTTGGCGATAATGCCGCTGGAGCTCGTATTGCCCACCTCAAGAATGCCGCCTGGCGTCGTCGTCCCGATGCCGACGTTGCCGGTGTTGCCGATATATAGGCGAGTCGCTCCGTTGTTGAAGAATTGCAGCGAGTTATCCGTGAAGTCCGCCGTTATGACGCTGGTAAGGGCATTATTCGAGCGGAAGTTTATGCGCGCCGAATTGCCGCTCGTATTAGTGTTGAGAGAGAGGATAGGAAGCGAACTTTCAAGATGAAGGATACTGCCAGGCGTTGTGGTGCCGATGCCGACGTTGCCGCCCATGAAAGAGAAGCCTGCCGTGGTGCCCTGGGTAGCATAGCTGGAAAAGTTAAGTGGGCCACTGACATTCTTGTAGATAGACCCCATGTCTTGGCCGTTTCGCTGGAAGCGGATACCGTACACACTGCTGGAGAAGTCGAGGTCGAGTGCGCTTCCACCCGTTGTATTCGATACGGATAACTTCGCCTGCGGCGTGGTCGTGCCGATGCCAACGTTGCCGTTGTTATCCACATTCAAGTCATTGGCACCGTAGCGACCCACGCTCAGAAATTGACCGCCTCCACTTGGCTGGTTTTTGATTTCGAATTTTGCGACACCCTGATTTTGGAAAGAAAGTATAGACTGTGAACCCGCCCCCGAGGAATCAATCACTAGACGAGTGTCGCCGCTTGAAGAAACCGCGAGTTTTTGTTGGGGCGTGGTAGTGCCGATGCCGACGTTGCCACTCTCGGTAATTCTCATACGCTCAATGAGCGAGCCGGAGTTTGCGGTACTGAATACGAGCTGACCGTAGTTGATCGAACCGCCTGTCGCTCCCGTATAGCCGTCGATTGATGCGATATTGGTACTTTTGTTGCGAAAACCTATATTGCCCGCTTGCGCATTAAGGAGACCGCGATCGCCGTCCATATAGAAGCTCACAGGATTGCCGCTCCCTGAACTCGATACTTCGAGCTTTGCGGCCGGTGAAGTGGTGCCGATGCCGACGTTGCCGGCGCTGCTAATCCTCATTTTCTCGGAACCGGCGTTCAAGAATGTCTGTGCGCCACCCACCGTATTAAAACCATCATACCTCACGTCCGTGTAGTTGGAGCTGTCGTAGGCAATGCGCGCTTGTGGAATGGAAGTGCTGACCACATGGAATGGTACCGAAGGGGTGGTCGTTCCGATGCCGATGTTGCCGTTGTCCTGAATCACGAAGCGGGGAGTGTTCGTGCTGTCCGCCACGGCGAATGCGAGGCCGGTGCCGGTACCCGAGCCGGTGATCGAGAGTTTGCCCCAGGGCGTGGTAGTGCCGATGCCGACGTAGCCCGTTGCATGATCGCCCGTCAGTACCGTACTCGCAGTATTGTAGTTGTAAAGATAGAAATCGGAACCGCTACTCGAAAAGGTTGTGCCGAGTGCCCATTTTGAACTGCTATCCTGCTTGAATAGCACGCCCGGTTCACTGCTCGCACCGCCAGAGTCAAGCGTGAGGTACGAACTGCCGCTCGTGTTTGCCACATACAGTTTCGTTCCTGGTGTCGTGGTGCCGATGCCGATATTGCCGCTTGATACGGTCGAGCCGGTGCCAGTGATGCCCGTGCCGTAGATGATGTTGCCGATGTTGAGCTGGCCGGATGCGGTCGCCGATGGCAGCGAGATGTTGTTGCCGATGAGGATGTTCTGCGAGCCGGTGGTGAGGTTGGCGATGCCCGTCGAAGACGTAGCGGTGCCGATCCAGATGTTGTTGCTACCGGTCGTGATGCCGTAGCCTGCTTGGTAGCCGAGAAGGGTGTTGAAGTCGGAGCCGGTTCGAGCGCTGTAGCCAGCTAAGTAGCCGAGATAGCTACCGCCTTGATTCGAGTATGCAGCACCAGCGCCTTCTGCGGCATTCATGCCGACGGCAACGGTATTGGTAGCGGATCTGTTGTTTTTTAGAGCGCCCGAACCGAGTGCAGTGTTGTTGGAGCCGGTAGTATTTGAGAACAGGGCGTTCATGCCGGTCGCGGCGTTCACCGTACCGCTAGTGTTGGAATAGAGTGCATTTACTCCGTGTGCGGTGTTGTGGGTGCCTGTGGTGTTGGCATTGAGTGCTTGGAGGCCAGTTGCCGTATTGAGAGTGCCAGTGGTGTTGTGATTGAGAGCATTGTAGCCAACGGCAGTGTTGTATAGTGCGGCTCCGCTCGTCGGTGTCGTCGCCAGCGCTCCAGAGCCGACAGCAACGGATTGCCATTGCACAGATGACGACGCGCTCATCCACGCTGCCGCCGCCGAGGCACCCACCGCAAGCGTATTGTTGGTGGTCGAGGCGTAGAGCACCGTGTTGCCCGCCAACTTGTAGCCGCCCGCCGTACCGTCGGTATTGATGAAGCCCTTTACGTCGAGTCCATAGCTCGGATTGGCGGTGCCGATGCCGACGTTCCCGTTCTGCAAAATATTGAATGCCGATGATGCAGCGGTGAATGCGCCTGCAAACGAACTCGTCGCCGTCGTGCTCGTCGCGGTGAAGTATGGGCCGGTGATTGCTCCGCCCGATGAGACGCCCGCCACGTTGAGCGTGCCGGCGGTCAGCGTCCCGCTGAACGTCGCATCGGTGCCGGAGAGCGCGCCGGAGAGGTTGAGGGTTCCGGCAGAGAGTGCGCCAAACGAACCGCTGCTTGCGCCGACGGCGGAAGCGCCCGAGATCGCGCCGCCGGTGATCGTCGGCGTGTTGATGGCGGTGTTTGTGAGCTGATCGATGCGCTGCGAAGCAGGGAAGAATGCGCCCGTCGCATTGCCTGCCGCAGCGACTTGTTCCGGAATCGTTGCCTTGGGCGGATTGAGCGCCGCGATGCGGTTGCTGATGGATTGCTCGAAATCGGAGAGGATGGCTGCCAGCGTTTCGGTCGAGATGCTTCCGGCACCCTGGGGCACGATCCGCTCGATGATGCGTTCGATGACCGGCTGGTTGATAACGGTTTGCGCTTGCGGGGGAGAGAACGCCGGTGAGGGAGCGGCGGCCAAAGCCGCCGCGACCACCGATGCCGCGGTCGGGTCGTTGAAGGGGTCGCCAGTGATCTCGGTTTGCGTGGCCGCCGCCGCGGCCGGCTGCGTCGTCTGAACATTAACTGGAGAGTTTGAGGCAACAGTCGGCGCGAAGAGGCCGCTCACGAACGCGATGATACCCGCGAAGAACGCGGCGACGGCGTGCATATGTGAAAATTATAGCAGGCGACCTCTCAGAGCTGGCGGCCATGAGTGGAAAAGCGGCAACCATTGACTTTCTTGGAAAGTGTGTCGGAAAAAGAATCTTGTGCGACGATAAAAAAGTGGCTCTGACAAGCCGTTCTCTGTCAGTGACGCATGTTGCGATCGTCGTGATCGTCAGGGTTTCCTGGATTCCGTTTTCCCCTTTTTCAAAGTGCATCCCCTTCTGGGTATTTTTAGTATGAGTATTCTTAAATGCGTATTCTTATATAGAGAGACCGGCAAAATCTGCCGTTCCAGAGCGGCCATATTTGCCGGTCTAGACCGGCAAAATTTGCCGGTCAGGGCCGGCGACGATTGCGGGCGGTATTCTCAACAGTCAGGAAGAGCCGATAGATATTGGTCTTTCCAAGCCCGCGCTGCGTGATCTCCAAGAGGCCTGCGTCCTCCAATTCTTTCAAGTAGCTTCGCACGCTGCGTTCGCTAGAGCCCATATCGTCGCCGAGCTTCAATTGGCCGGGGAAACAGGCGTTGTCGGCCCAAGCGTATTTGAGCAGCATGGCATAGGCGAGCTTCGCGCCGACGGACAACTCTTTCTTGGTCAGGATGAAATTGGGAACTTGAGTGAAGCCGTGGCGCGTGACGGGATCTGCTCCGACAATCTCGATATTGCGGGCGATTTCATTGAGCCGGCCGACGACATGCTCCATACATGCGCATTATACCTCGCCGGCGCGCATAAGCGGCGTCATGCGGCGATTGTGGGGATAGAACGCGCTCGATTGTCGGCCACTGTCACTGCTGGCCAATACCTCTTCCTTCGTCGCCCATTCGCTCATCGGCCGCCTCGTGATGCGCGAGTGGTGTTGGGGTCGTCGGCTCCCCTCCCCTGCTTAGCAGCGGCGCGAGCATCTGCTGCAAACCGCGCACGAGATAGTTTGTTTCCTTGTCGCGCTCCAAGAGCGCTGCGATCTGCGTGTCCTTCACCAGGGTTTGATCTTTCAAGAAAGCGACATGTTCTTTCAGCATCGCGTTCTCACTCTCCACCTGTGCGACATAGCGCGACATGTCGGACTGCGGCGGTGTCTGTCGGTCAATGTTTTCCGGCGCGACGTTGTCGCGCTCGGCCGCGCTCGCGCGCGGTTGGTCGAGGGGCGTACTTGGCTCAATGACGGGGGCGACTTTGGGCGACATGTCGGGCATAGACGCGGTGTGTCGTACTTCGTTGGTGATGCCATGAAGCTGCGCCAGTTGCGTGATCGCGCGGCCGACGGAATCAGGGTCAACAAAGTAGGTCAGCCCGGTCACCGTCTCTTCCTTGATGCAATCAAGCCGGCCGGCGACGCAATAGCGTTGCAACGAGCGAATGTTGCGGGGAAGCCCCGCCTCGGCGAAAAGCCGAGCTGTCTCGTCGAGCGTCAGGGAATAGCGTGTCGCGCTCGGGCGCGGTGTGTCGGGCTGTGGCTGTCGGCCTTCGTCGGGCATTGCCGTCAGTATACAACGGCTCGCCGCACCCCTCGCCGTTGTCCACAATGCCTCGAACTATGGGAGCGCAATCAAAAACGCCGCCCAGCGTTCCAACGCCTCCCGCTTCTCGTCGAGGTATTTGTGTTTGTTGTAGACGCCGCTCACGCCGGGAATGACGTGGCTTAGAACGCGATCAACGGTGGTGTCCTGAATGCCAAGGGCGTTCATCTGCGTGGCGACTGTCCGCCTAATGTCATGTAGCACCCAATCGGCGACGCCGCTCAATTGGTCGAGCCGGCGCTTGGCCTTCGAGAAGCCCGAGACGACATTCTTGCTGGCGTTCGTCCGGGAGCGGAAAAGTCGATCGTCGCCTCCGAAGCGGGGAAGGTCTTTCACGATCTCGGCGACTGGCGGGGACATGGGCAGCAAATGTTCGCGGCTGTTTTTCATGATGGTTGCGGGGAAGGCGATGACCCTCTTCTCCTCGTCAATCCATGACCAGTGAAGATTGGCGATCTCCGTCCGGCGCTGGCCGGTCAACATCAGTAGTTGGATGAGTGGGCCGAAGGGCCATTCGATCTCTCGCGCCGCCCGCCAAACCGCTCGCACTTCTTCGGTCGAGAGCGCGCGCTCCCGTTTGGGGGCTTTGCCGGGAGCCTTCACCCGATCGCAGGGGGAGCGGTCGAGCAAGTCCCGGCTTACCGCCCAATTGAACATCTTGCGGACGGCCGCCAAAGTGTTGCGCGCCAGCACCGGCGCGCCGCGATCGGCGATCGTCTCTATCAGTCCGATCATCTCGGTCTTGGTGATCGACGCGAAGTCCCGTGTTCCGAAGACAGGTTCGATTTCGCGGCGCAGGATGCGCTCGGTCTCTTTGCCGCTCTTGTTGAAGCTCGCGTGGCGCTTCACGAACTCATCGATAAGCGATGAGACGGAGCGTTCCTCGGGCTCCGGGGTATTCTTGTCAGCGGCCGGGTCTTCACCTCGGGCGATGCGCGCCTTGTATTCCATCGCGGCGGCGCGTGCGTCGGCCAAGGACAAATCGGGATGGCGGCCGAGCTTGATGCGCTTCTCCTTACCGCGACCGTTGCGATACTTGAGGGAGAAAGTTTTGATGCCATTGGATGTCACACGCAGAGACAGCCCGCGCACCGTGGCGTCCCACAAATCGACCTGGGCGCGGCCCGGTGGGCTCTTGGCAGCCTTAACCTGAAGTTCCGTGAGGCGAGTGCTCGGCATGATCCTAGGTAGCACCTAGGTAGCAAATTGTCATGCGCTGGCCTGAAACCATATGGGACGCTATGTTGAATAAACACGTTCATTTTCAAGTGACTGTGACAGTTTTTGAGATGAAGCGTAGCCGTATGAGCAGCCGAAAACAGGAACTCTTAATCAGCGGGTCCAAGGTTCGAGCCCTTGTGCGCCCACCAATAAAATCAAATAGTTGGCATTTCAGATCCGGCTTGTCGATGCGGCTTGGCGACCAAACGGCGACCACCCGCCATGGCTCTATGAGCTTTGCCGCCTAGCTGCGCCATAGAAACTTGTTTTGGGCATGCCTTCCGCCCGATGCGTCCAATCATGCGTGCAAGGGAAATGCGACCTTGAACGTCGCGCCGCCGCCGGGCGTTTCCTCGACCCAGATGCGACCGCCATGCGCATCGACGATTTCCTTGGCGATGGCGAGGCCAAGACCGCTGCCGGGATTGGCTTCGTTCTTCCGCCAAAAAGGTTCGAAGATCATTTCGCGGTCGGCGGCGGCGATTCCTTCGCCATGATCGATGACCGCGATCACGCCGCCGCCATCTAGTCGAACAGCGACCGACCCCTTGGACGGCTCGGCGCGCAAGGCATTGTCGATAAGGTTGGTTAAGACGCACTCGACGGCGCGCCGATTGCCGCGCGTGACGACCGGTCCGGAGCATTCGAAGTCGACAAATCGGTCGCGGTCGATCGCGAGAGGCAACAAGTCCGAGACGACCCGACGGGCGGCGTCGGATAGATCCACGCGCTGATCAAGCGGCGCCTGACCTTCGGTCAGTCTCGCAGCAACCAGCATTTCCTCCACAATCGAGCGCAGCTGGCTCGCATCGCCGAGCAGCTCGCTTTTGAGCGAGGACGCCTTGGCGTTTTCCAGTCGCGCGCGCATGATCGCGAGCGGCGTGCGCAATTCATGCGCGGCGTTGGCGGTGAAACGGCGTTGACGCGCTGCCCAGGCGTCAAGCCGCTTGAGCGCTTCGTTCACCGCTTCGACGAAAGGCGCCACTTCGACGGGCACATCGTCGGAAAGCAATCGTTTGCTCAAAGAATTCATATCGATCCGCGCCACTTCGGCGGCGGCGCTGCGCAAGGGCGTCAAGCCATGCCGGACCGCGAGCCATGCCGTCGCTCCTGAGAGCAGCGCCGCCGCGACGAGATAGGCGGCCAAATTCCAGAGATCCTCTCGCATCGAAAGGAAAATGTCCTCCCACCGGAATTTTGCCCGATAGCTTGCGATCTGAAACCGGCCATAGGGCGTCCAATGCGGTCCCATGAAACCCAGCGTCGGCGTATCCGGATCGCCTGGCAGCACGAAATGCGAATGCGTTGGGCTCACCTCGACGAGATTCTTCAACGTGGCGACGAGTTCGGGGGAGGAGCCGGGGACAGGCGTCTTCGTCCTAAAATCGAAGGCCGCGTATTTGAATCCCAAGATTCGCTTCAACTCAGCTTCAAGCTGCGCCGAAGGAACAATATGGACATCGCCGGCTTCGTCCGGTTTGAGCGAGTCAATCACCAGATTGGCGGTACGGTAGGCCGCGAGTTCGTCCCATGACTGAGTAAATCTCTCGACGCCGGCAAGGCCGAATGCGAGCGTGATCGCCCAGGCGAGAACGAAGGCGGATATCTGCGCCAACATGAGATAGCCGACCGTCCGGCGCGCGAGCGATGAGCCGCTTTTCACGCCTCGGCCCCGTTCTCCTTGGCTTCTCTCAAAATATAGCCGAGCGACCGCGCGGAATAGATTTCGATCCCCGCGTCGAGCGCCGCGAGGCGCGCGCGCAGACGGGAGACAATCGACGTCAGCGCATGATCCTGAACGTCTTCTCCATATCCATAAAGTTCGGCGTTCAACGTCTCGCGCGAGACGACGCAATTCGCGCGCCTGACGAGAGTCTCCAGCAAGATGAGTTCGCGGCGCGAGAAGAGGATCTGTTCGCCAGCGATGAACGCGGCCCGTCGATCAAGATCGAACGACATCGCGCCGATGATGACCGGCGGCGTCTTGCCTCCGTCGTGCTTTCTTAAATTCGCGCGAATGCGCGCGATCATCTCGTCGAGATTGAACGGCTTCGTCAGATAGTCGTCGGCGCCGGCCTCGAGACCTTCAATTCTGTCGTCGACGGCGTCGAGCGCGGTGAGCAGAAGGATTCGCACGTCGGGCTGCGACTTGCGGATGCGCGGAACCAGAGAAATTCCGTCGCCGTCCGGCAATCGTCGGTCAAGCAGAGCGAGCGCATAGGCGCAACGATCGAGCGCATGAATGGCGCCCTCGATGGTGTCGACCTGATCGACGCCATAGCCCGCGCGTTCGATTCTCGCCGCGACTTGACGCGCCAGGCTCGCTTGATCTTCGACCAGTAGAATTCGCATGGGCGCCGCTCCCCGCTTGCATCAAAGGCCGATCGGTCTGGCGTTGGCCCGCCCCGATCGCCGCGCTATTTCATAGCCGCGCAAGCGCAACTGGCAAGCGCGAGAGGCCTGCCCTTCCACCGCCTTTGTGGCGCCGAGGCAACAGTCCCAGCTTTTTGCGCGCCGCTTGCGCTTTGCGAGGTTCCCGCGACCTTTCATCTTTAACTCTATTCGTCGAGCGCTCCCCGAACGGTAGAGCGACGACGGCAGGAATGAGCCTTGGTCCAACCATGGGGCCGAGGCGTGGAGCGGGGCGATGATCGAATCGCGGGGATTAAGCTGTTGGCGGAGGGCGGTGACGCGCCCGCTCGCCGCCGGCTTCGTCGCATTCGTCCTGCTCTTGCAAACGCTCGCCACGCTGGGCGTTTCGCATGCGCATCGCGGCCCTGCCGGCGTCGAAGCGGGATTCGCTTCCTCGACCGTCGACGGGCCCTGCGCCGCGGGCGGCCCCGCCGGAGAGTCCGGACGCCACGACAGAGATGGCCGTCCGCTGTGTTGCGTCTTCTGTCTGGCCTCCGTTCTTGGCGGACTGCCGATCTCCGATGCGGCCGGGGAAGGCGTCGCGGCCATCCCGCGTCCGAAGGCACCCGTTTCCTTCGGCGCGCTATCCTACGACATCCCTCACAAACCGCCGACCGGCTGGGCGACCTCCTGGTCATCGCAAGCGCCGCCGCTTTTCTCCTGATCGATCCCGGCCGGTCCCGGCCGCCGCTTTTGCGTCCTACTCGATCACGTCGGCGTCGACGCTGCGTCAGGAGATTCCACAATGTTCCGCAACCTACTCGCGCGCGGCGTTTCCGCCGGCGCTCTGACTCTCGCCTTCTCCTCTCTGGCCTATGCGCAGCAGTCGCTGCCCACCATCGATATCGGCGGCCAGCGGCGCGCGGGGCCGGCACCGCGCGCCGCTCCAGGGCCGGGGTCAAGACCCGCGTCGGGACCAGCGTTAGGGCCGGCGACGAACGCCGATACGCAGGGCGGAACCTCGACCGTCTCCAGCGAACCGAAAAATCCGACCGAAGGCTATGTCGTTCGAGATGCAACGACCGCGATGAAGGCGGATATTCCGATTAAAGAAACGCCCGTCACGATCAATGTCGTGCCCAAGCAGGTGATACGCGATCAGGCGATCACGACGCTGCAAAGCGCGCTCGAAAACGTGCCGGGCGTGCGCTCGAACAACGACGATATCGGCGGCTATCTCTATAAAATCCGCGGCTTCAACGTTTTCGACACTTACCGGAACCAGCTCAACCAGGGCGACGCCAACTTTTTTACCGACCTCGCGAATGTCGAGCGCATCGAAGTGCTCAAGGGACCGGCGTCGATTCTCTATGGCCGCGCCGAGCCCGGCGGCCTCATCAATATCGTCACCAAGCAGCCGCTGTTCACGCCGCGTTACGTCGTCGAGCAGCAGATCGGCAATTACGATCACTATAGAACGCAATGGGATTTATCGGCGCCGGTGGAGCAGGTGCAGGGTCTCGCCTACCGCCTCTCCGGCGCTTATCAGGACAGCCGCGTCTTTCGGCAGTTCCAGCATGGCCAGCGATTTCTGATCGCGCCGGTCGTGACCTATCAGCCGAGCACCTGGACGGAATTTACGGCGGATCTCCAATATTTGAGCAACGCGGTCAATGTCTTGACGGGCATTCCGACGCTTCCCAACGCTTCGGCGCCCGCCGACGTTCCATTGTGGCGCTCCTATCAGGAACCAAATGCTCCCCGCAGCGGGACAGCAGCGTTCGTCGGCAGCTATCTGTTCCGGCAGAATCTCAGCGAAGACTGGAAGATCGAGAACAGGTTCCTTTATTCTGCGACCGGATTCCAGCAACGCCTGATCGCGCCGAACGGCTATGTGGACGATGTGACGCTTAGTCGCTTCGCTCAGGCGCAGAATATCAGAGGATCGACTTATTCTACGAATATCAATGTCGAGGGAAAATTTTCGACTTTCGGCGCCAAGCATATTTTCCTCTTTGGTCTGGACTACCTAAACCGCTTAAGCGACTACTATGCTGGTGGCGGACTAGCGACTTACCCGATCAACGTCTTTGCGCCGATCTATGGGACCGTCCCGCCTTGGGCCTATGACGACGGTCTGATCGGCTCGGGCTTCAAATTTCATTCGTCGACATTGGTCCGCCAGAAGGGCATGTATGCCCAGGATCACATCACCTTTCTGGACGACAAGGCGCATATCCTGCTCGGCGTGCGCTACGACATCGCCGACGTCACGCCTGGCAGCGTTTTCACCTGCTGCGCCGGCGATCTAAGCGACTACAGCGCGAGCAAATGGCGCGCGACACTAGATCGCCTGAGCAATCGCTCGCGCCAGGACAAGGCATGGAGCCCGCGTTTTGGCATTGTCTATGACATCATCCCAGAGGTCAGCGCTTACGGCAGCTACACGCGGTCGTTCGGTCCCAACAACTCGACCGTCGGACAGGCGTTTCCGCCTCAGATCGGCGTGCAATGGGAAGTCGGGCTCAAAACGCAGCCTTTGCCCGATCTTTCGGCAAATCTCGCGATTTTCCAGCTCACAAGATCTAACCTGACGACCTTGAATTTCGCGACGCCCGACCCGGCTGACTTTACTCTCGCCGGCTTGCAACGCAGCCGAGGAATCGAGCTCGATATTTTGGGGCGCTTCAATGATCGTCTCGCCGTCATCGCGAATTATGCCCTCATCGACGCGAAGGTCATCGCCGACAATCCGAAGGACCCGCTGAACCCTTATGGGAGCGGACTCTATCTGAATCATCTCGACAATGTTCCGCGCCACTCTGGAAAGGTGTGGCTGACATATGATTTCGGCGACACGGGTCTCGGTTTTCGCGTCGGCGGCGGCGTAACGGCGTCCACGCGTGCGTGGGGCGACATTCAAAACACTTTCCTCATTCCGAGCTGGGCGCGGCTCGACGCAATGGGGAGCTATTCGACGCTGTATGAAGGCCACAAGCTGACCGCCCAGCTCAATCTCAACAACATCACCAACACGAGATACTTCACCGGAACGGACATTTTTTTCAGCGCGCCCGCGCGCTTGAGCGCCTTCCCCGCACAACCCTTCACGGTCGTGGGAACGCTGAAATTCGAGTGGTGATCGTCCTCGCCAGCTCCAGTCCAAGAGGCGGAGCCGGCGCGTTTCCTGGAGGCCCGAGACATGTCCCGCGCGTTCTTCGTATGGCTTCACCGCTGGACCGGGCTGGCGATGGCGGGCTTCCTGATCGTGGTCGGGCTGACGGGAAGCCTGCTCGCCTTCTATGGCGAGTTGAATCATCTGCTGACCCCGGAACTCTATCCGGCGGCGCGGGACGGCGCGGCGCTCGACGCCGCGGCGCTGGCGCGGCGCGCCGAAACGATTGTTCCTGGCGCACAGACGACCAACGTCTATTTCGGCTATGACGCGCCCGTCGCCGAGATCGCCATGGAGGCGGCGGCTGGCACGCCAGCGCTTAATTTCAGCACCCTCTATCTTGATCGCTATTCGGGCGAGGAACTCGGCCGGATGTTCTGGGGCGCCGTGCCGACAGGCCGCGCGGGGATCATGCCCTTCGTCTATCAGTTGCACATGACGCTGGTCGCCGGCGAGATCGGATCATGGATACTCGGACTGACCGCGCTGGCCTGGACGCTTGATTGTTTCGTCGGCTTCTATCTCACTCTGCCGGCGGGCGGCGAGCGCTCGCGTAAAGGCTTCTTCACGCGTTGGAAGCCGGCATGGCTCGTGAAGTTTTCCGGCTCCTTCTACCGCGTCAATTTCGACCTGCATCGCGCCGCCGGCCTGTGGCTGTGGGCGATGCTGCTCGTCTATGCCTGGTCGAGCGTCTACATGAATTTGAACGGCTTTTATTCGCGCGCGATGTCGCTGCTCTTTGACTATCAGAAGCCATACTACTGGGTCGAGGCGCAGACGTCAGACGCAGCGCCGATGTCGTGGGAGAAAGCCCAGGAAACCGGCCGCGCGCTGATGGCCGAACAGGCGCGCCAGAATGGCTTCGGCGTCGACCGGGAAGTGTCGCTCTATGCCGTCCGGGACAAGGGCGCTTGGGAATATCGGGTGCGCTCGTCGCGCGACATCGGCGACAAATACGGCCAGACATCGGTCTGGTTCGACATAGCGACCGGCGAATTGCGCCAAGCGAGCTTCCCAACCGGCGCGCACGCCGGCAATACCATCACGACATGGATTTATGAATTGCATAAGGCCAATCTCTTCGGTCTTCCCTACAAGATTTTTGTGAGCGGCTTTGGCCTCGTCATCGCCATGCTTTCCGTCACCGGCGTTTACATCTGGTGGAAGAAGCGTTCGGCGCGGCTTTCGCATGTGCGGCGCAGGGTTGCGCGGCCGGCGCCGGCGGAGTGAAGGCTTCACGATTTTGCTGCGGATATGTTGTCTATTGCGATGGAGCGACAAATGGATTTCGATTGCGCAAAGAGGGGAAGTCTTGTCCAGAATCTGCGCCGCGCGCTGCCGCTGTCGGCGCATCCAAGACCGCCGCTCATCGCTTTTCTGCGCGAACGCGGCCTCAATGGGCGCGGCGCGCCGCGGCTTATCGTGCTCGACATATTCGACGCCGGCAAGGACCGCGGCCTGATGTGCCGCTTCGCGATTGCCGAGGATAGCGAAGCTTCAAGCTTCATCGCGCCGCTG
>JALHNR010000032.1 GCA_022843525.1 Methylocystis sp.
TGCCCAAGTAATCCAGGTTCTTACGGATGGATACGGCCGTCAGAACCGAATCGTTCAGGACATTGGCTCCCGTTGCAGGAATATTGGTCCAGGAACTATTGTTGCCGCCGCTGTTCGCAATGCCTTGGATGTCAGCCTCGACGCCGAATACGAAAGAATACCCTCCGAAGCCAGCCTGCCAATTGTACCCAATTTGGCCGCCTCCGATGAAACCGCTGGAATTGCCCGACGAGACGACGCGTGACGCGCCAAGCGCGGCAGTCAAAGAGTAATCGGCGGGAGCGGACGGATTCGGACCCGGATTATCGCTCGACACCCAGAGCGGAGACGAGCCAAGCCGAGCGCTGTTGCTGCTTGACCATGTGCCGCCGGCGTTCAGGCCGACATAAAAACCCGTCCACAGCGGCGGCGCCGGCAGCGGCGCTGGCGGCGGCGCCTTGTAGGACGGAAGGTCGGCGGCTATGGCCGATCCGGCCGTCAGCGCCAAGGCCCAAATGGTGACAGCTGCCTTGTTCATTTGTCTTTTCCGAATCAGGATTGGTCTTCCCTGTAACCTGCGGCGATGAAAATCCGCGAGTGCTTGGGCAGTCAACCGAATGAGGGCTATTCAGCCCTCCACCCTTCACTTCCGGCGCTCCTGTGGCAGAGGCGCCACACAACGGCGCCGGTTACACCCACGGTTGGGGCCTGGCCGCGTTCAATCGACGATCTTCGCTCTGAGGGCGTCGCTGACGTGTGGAATTGGCGCATCGCGATGGCGGGACCAGCGACGGCGTGAACGGGGCTTGGCCTTCTTGCAGTGCGCTAAGCTTCCCGCAATGACGGCTGGGCCCGAACGGCCTCGAAGGCCGCGAGCGCCCGCTCCCGCGCCTGGCCATGGTCGACGATCGGATGCGGATAGGTGACGCCAAGCACGACGCCGGCCGCGCGCAAGACGTCGTCCGGCGCCGCCCACGGACGATGGATGTAGCGGACGTCGAGCGCCGCGAGCTCGGGCACGTAACGGCGCACATAAGCGCCGTCCGGATCGAATTTTTCACCCTGAAGCGCCGGATTGAAGATGCGGAAGTAAGGCGCGGCGTCGGCTCCGCAGCCCGCCACCCACTGCCAGTTGGCGCTGTTGTTAGCGAGATCGGCGTCGACCAGCGTGTCCCAGAACCAGCGCTCTCCCTTCCGCCAGTCAATGAGCAGGTGCTTGATCAGAAAGCTCGCCGAAACCAGACGGGCGCGGTTGTGCATCCAGCCCGTGATCCACAATTCGCGCATCGCCGCGTCGACGAGCGGATAGCCGGTCTGACCGTTCCGCCAGGCGTCGAGCGACGTCTCATCGTCGCGATAGGGAAAACGCTCGAAGGTCCTGTCCAAAGGGCTATCCGGCAGGTCCCAGTGGGAGATCAGCAGGTGATGGCAGAACTCCCGCCAGCCGAGTTCCCTCAGATAGGCTTCGCCGCCGATGCTCCCGGGGTCGCTGATCGCGTGCCAGACTTCGCGCGGCGACAATTCGCCAAAGTGCAGATGCGGGGAAAGCCTGGAGACGCCGACGCGGCCCATGAAGTCGCGTTCAACCTTGTAATCGACGACATGGTGGCGCGCGAAATCAGCTAGTTCGGCGCGCGCGGCCGTCTCGCCGACGAGCCAGACCTTGCGCATGCCGATCGCCCAATCGGGGTTTTGAGGCAGCAGCCGCCATGCATCGAGATCATCGCTGTCGGGCGGAAGCGGCGCGGCGCGTAAAACCTCGGGCGCCGGAAGGGGACGCTCCGGCGGCGGCGCCGCGAGGCAGGCCCGCCAAAAAGGCGTGAACATGCGGAAGCTCTCGCCCTGTTTGGTGCGAAGCGTCTCCGGTTCAAAAAGCAGCGACTCATGGAAGCAATGGGCTTCCACTGCATCGTCGGCCAGCTGCGCCTCGAGTTCGGCGTCTCGCCGGATCGCCCAAGGCTCGTAAAGCTTATTCCAGAAGACGGCGCCGGCGCCGGTTTCGGCGATGATCTGCTCAAAAACGTAGGGAGCGCGCCCGCGGCGCAGGGTCAGCGTCAGGCCCCTGCCGGCGAGGCTCTGGGACAGCGCTCTGAGAGAATGGTGCAGCCACCAGCGCGCGGCGGCGCCGGTCCGCCATTCTCCAGGACTTTCATCGTCGAGGATGTACAGAGCGACGAGCGGCGCTCCCGATCGTGCAGCCGCCAAAAGCGCCGGATTGTCAGAGATGCGCAGATCATTGCGAAACCAGACGATCGCCGGCGCATTCATATCGCGAGAACTCCGTTCGACATTCACGCCCGATCGCTCCGCTCGGGACTAAGTCGTAACCTCGCCGGCCGCCAAGGGTTCCCCCGTTCGCGCGTTCACGACATCAATCTCGTCGCGCCAGGCGGCTAGTGGAGGCGTTTGGCGTGCTTGATGCCATAAAAGAGGTAGATGGCGACGCCGATGACGGTCCAGATCAACAGCCGCAGCCAAGTGTCGAGCGGAAGCGCGACCATCAAAGCGAAACAGGACAAAATGCCGGCGACCGGCAACCATGGGGTCCCGGGCGCGCGGAACGGGCGGCGGAGGTCCGGGTGCATTCGACGCAGGCGCAGCAACGACAAACAGACGAGCGCGAAAGCCGCCAGCGTCCCGATGCTCACCATTTCGCCGAGAATATCGAGCGGCAACAGACCCGCCGCGAGCGCCACGACCACGCCGACGAGGATTTGGCTTACGGCGGGCGTGCGCCATGCCGGGTGAAGCTTCGCAAAGATCGGGGGCAGCAGACCGTCATGCGCCATGGCGAAAAAGATGCGCGTCTGCCCGTAGAGCAGCACCAGAATCGCCGTCGTCAGTCCGGCCAGCGCGCCGAGCTTCACCGCCCAGGCGAGCCACGAGACGCCGGTGCGATCCATGACCAGCGCCATCGGGTCCGGAACGCCCAGCTCCTTGTAGTTGACGACGCCGGTCGCCACCGCCGCCACGGCCACATAGAGTATCGTGCAGATGATGAGCGAGCCGATGATGCCGATCGGCACGTCCCGCTGTGGATTATGCGCCTCCTGCGCCGCGGTCGAGACGGAGTCGAATCCGATATAAGCGAAGAACACCACCGAAGCGCCGCGCACGACGCCGCTCCAGCCGTACGCGCCGAACTCGCCCGTGTTTTCGGGAATGAGCGGCGACCAGTTGGCGTGATCAATATGCGCCGCGCCAAACACGATCACCATCAGCACTACAGTCACCTTGATGGCGACGATGACGTTATTGAACAGCGTCGACTCGGAGGTGCCGCGCACGAGCAATGCGGTGAGCAGCAGGACGATCCCCGCGGCGGGAACATTGAACAACCCGTGCACGGCGCCGGGCGGCGCCCCATGCGCCGTCGGATCGGCAAAAAAGGCCGTCGTCAATTCGGGCGGCACATGTATGCCGAGCCCTTGCATGACGCGGTTAAAATAGCCGCCCCAGCCGACGGCGACCGTCGCCGCGCCGGCGGCGTATTCGAGCACCAGATTCCAGCCGATGATCCAGGCGAAAATCTCGCCGAGAGTCACATAGGTGTAAGTATAGGTGCTCCCGGAAACCGGAATGAGCGACGCTAGCTCCGCGTAGCAGAGCGCGACAAAGGCGCAGGCGAGCCCCGACAGCACGAAGGAGATCATGACGCCTGGTCCGGCGTAATTCGCCGCCGCCGTGCCGGTCAGCACGAAAATGCCGGCGCCGATGATTCCGCCGACGCCAAGCGACATCAGCGACGCCCAGCCCATCGCGCGCTTGAGGCCGTCTCCCTCGGCGGCGTCGTGATCGGCGATGATCTTGTGGACGGACTTGCGGCTGAGATAGCTCTTGCTGGCGGCTTGGAACAAGCGTCACCCTTTCGAATTCGCGACGTGGCGAGCGCGCCGCGCCTTCGGCGGCGCCGATTATCATTGCGGCGCCAAAACATACAAGCGGAAAGACGCGGCGAGGCGAAGCGCGATCGCGACGCGCCTTGATTAGCCTTCGAGATCCGTGACTTCGCACGCGTCTGCGCGTCGCGGCCCGGTCCGCCTGACTTGCCTTGCAGCAGCCTTTGCTATAGCACGACTCGAGCGCGGCGTCGGCCGCCTGTTAAGGGGTTGAGCGCGAGAATGACGGCATGAGCCAGAAGCCTATCAATTATTTGCGCCTGTCGACGCTCGTCGCCGTGGCGATCTTGGTTGGCACCGAGCTGGTCGGCGCATCCTGGGCCGCGGGCTGGGCGCTGGGCGGGCTTTTTCAGCTTGATCCCCTCATCAGCCGCGCGCTCGAAATCATCTTCTCCCTCGCCGGCCTGATCGGACTCTATTTCTTCATGCGGACCGCCATCCGCAATGAGCCGATTCGCGGCTAATTAAGGGTCCCGCGCCGCAATGTCTCGCGCCCCCGGAAAGGCTCGCGGCGGCGGCAGACCCAGGCGCGCATCTCCCAAACTTCGCAACAAGGACGCCGAGATGGTCGAGAAGCAGGATCGTCGCTCGTTTATCAAAGCGGCGGCGGCGACGAGCGCGCTCGGGGCGGTCGGCGCGCCTCGCAGCCAGGCGGCGACGAGCGTCTCCAATCTTCGGCTCGGCGAACCGCGGCCATTCTCCTTCGAGACGCTCAAGCAGACGGCGCAGCGCCTTATTAAAGAGCCTTACCGCAAGCCGAATATCCCTGCCCCCGAGATCACCTCGCAGATCGACTACGAGAAGTGGGGACAGATCACCTACAACACCGATCACGCGCTTTTCGCCGACACCAAGGACCGCTTCCCCGTAGAGTTCTTCCACCTTGGGATGTTCTTCAAGAAGGCCGTGCGCATGAATGTCGTTGAAAACGGCGAGGCGCGCGAAGTTCTTTACGATACGAGCTACTTTAATATGCCGGCCGATTCGATCGCGCGCCAACTGCCGCCCGGCGCCGGCTTCGCGGGATTTCGCATTCAGGAGGCCAAGGACGGCGCGCTCGACTGGAAGAAAAACGACTGGGTGGCGTTTCTTGGCGCGTCATATTTCCGAGCGATCGGCGAATTGCGCCAGTACGGCATGTCGGCGCGCGGCGTCGCGCTCGACACCTGGCAGGCGGGATCGAACGAAGAATTCCCTGATTTCACTGAAATTTACATCGGCCCGGAGACCGCCGACGGCGTCGTCCTGCATGCGCTGCTCGAAGGCCCCTCGATCGTCGGCGCCTATCGCTTCCTGATGACGCGCGGCAAGGGCGTGATCATGGACATCGACTGCTCCCTGCATTTGCGCGGCGCCTTCACGCGCTTCGGCGTGGCGCCGCTCACTTCGATGTTCTGGTTCTCGGAGACGATAAAGCCGACGGCCATCGATTGGCGGCCGGAAGTGCATGATTCCGACGGGCTAAGCATGTGGACCGGCGCAGGCGAGCGCTTGTGGCGGCCGTTGAACAATCCAAACCGGGTCATGGCGTCGGCGTTTGGCGACAATAATCCCAAGGGCTTCGGCCTGATGCAGCGCGACCGCAATTACGATCACTATCTCGATAATGTGTTTTACGATCGCCGTCCGAGCGTTTGGATCGAACCCAAAGGCGACTGGGGCAAGGGCGCGATTCAACTCATCGAAATCCCGACGGACGACGAAATCCACGACAATATCGTGGTCATCTGGGCGCCCGAGAAGCCTGCCGTTCCCGGCGCCTCCTTCGAATATTCCTATCGGCTGCATTGGCTTGCGGACGAGCCCTATCCGACCAAGCTCGCGCGCTGCGTCGCGACGCGGCTCGGCAACGGCGGCCAGCCCGGCAAGCCGCGGCCCAAGGGCGTCCGAAAGTTCATGGTGGAGTTTCTGGGCGAGCCGCTCGCCAAGCTCCCCTTCGGCGTGAAGCCCGAACCGGTGTTATGGGCTTCGCGCGGAACGTTCTCCTACGTGTTCACCGAAGCGGTTTTTGACAATGTGCCGGGCCATTGGCGGGCGCAATTCGACCTGACTGTCGAAGGCGCTGAGCCGGTGGAGATGCGCCTGTTCCTCAAGAACGGCGATGAGGTTCTTTCGGAAAATTGGCTGTATCAATATCACCCGCTCTAACGCGGGCGATTGACACTCTCGCCGTCTTCAGGCCAAGACTTCGGTAAGTTGCTAAGAGACCATACACGGAAGGGCTTCCTCGCCTCGTTGGCAGCGCCTCTAAGGCTGCGGACGTTCATTCGCGAATGCGCCAGGAAATTCAACAATGACGAAGAGAATCACCAAGTGTCGCGTTAGCGGCTCAACCAATCTCGTCTCGGTTCTGACGCTCGGCGACCAGGCGCTCACGGGCGTTTTTCCGAGCTCTCGCGAGACGCCTGTCACGGTCGGACCTCTGGAGCTCGTCTGGTGCCCTGATTCAGGCCTGCTGCAGCTCGCGCACAGCTATGAGGCGAGCGAGATGTATGGCGAGAACTACGGTTATCGCTCGGGCCTCAATCAGTCGATGGTGCGGCACCTTACCCAGAAGATCGCCCATCTCGAGCGCTTCGCCGATCTCAAGCCCGGCGACGCCGTGCTCGACATCGGCTCAAACGACGCGACCTCTCTCAAGGCCTATACGACGTCGGGCTTGACGCGCATCGGGATCGATCCCACCGGCGCCAAGTTCCGACAATATTATCCAGACGACATCAAGCTCGCGCCGGAGTTCTTCTCTTCGCAGGCGTTTGAAAAGCTCTCGCCGAAGCGGGCGAAGATCGTCACGTCGATCGCGATGTTCTACGATCTCGACGACCCGGTCTGGTTCGCCCGCGAAGTCGCAAAGGCGCTCGCGCCCGACGGGGTATGGCATTTCGAGCAGAGCTATATGCCGTCCATGCTGCGGCTCACCTCCTACGACACGATCTGCCATGAGCATATCGAATATTACTCGCTGGGGGTCATCGAGAAAATTCTCGATGCGGCCGATCTTGAGATTCTCGACGTGCAGATGAATGCGGTCAACGGCGGCAGTTTCGCCGTCACCGCCGGCCACAAGAACACGCAGCGCAAGCGCAATCTCGCGGTGATCGACTGGCTGTTGGCGCAAGAGGAGCGGATGGGGCTGAACACGCCTCGCCCCTACCGCGATTTCGAAGATCGCGTGTTCCGCCATCGCGAGGATTTGCGCCGCCTGCTGCGCGCGCTCAAGGACGACAACAAGCGCATCCTCGGCTACGGCGCGTCGACCAAGGGCAATGTGGTGCTGCAATTCTGCGACATCGGCCCCGACCTCGTCGAGGCGATCGCCGAGGTCAATCCCGACAAATTCGGTTGCTTCACGCCCGGCTCACATATCCCGATCGTCTCGGAAGCCGAGGCGCGGGCGATGAAGCCGGATTACTTCCTCGTGCTGCCCTGGCACTTTAAGGACGGGATATTGGCGCGGGAGCAGGAATATCTCGCCAGCGGCGGCAAGATGATCTTCCCCTTCCCGGAGATCGAGATCGTCTGATCGACGCAAGCGCCAGCAGACCGGAAACGCTAGAATGCAAAATGGCCTCCAGCCGCGACACTGGCGAACAATCCAAAAATTTCAATGCGATCATGCGAGTAATGCGGCTCTGAACGTCAAAGTGAATCGAAATCTTGCGCGCGGGCGTCTTAATCGGGGGGACGACTGATTGGGCCTTTTTCAGAATGTCACGAACGCCCTGCGTCTTTTCAACAAGAACGAGGTCTATGACCTCGATCAGTTTGTCGAAAAATTCCTGCTACAATCCACGGAATGGGATCGCGCGCGCCTTTACGACGCAATCTCCAAGCGACAGACGGGCCTCCTTCTTCACGCGCGCCAAAGCATTGAGCCCTTCATCGTCGATACGGCTGACAAGTTCATGTCACGGGAAGTTTTTATTACCGGCTCCAGTCAATTCGATACGGTTAGAACAGCCTTCGACTTGATTTCCCGTGAACGCGGAGCGGATCTGAGCGACGCGACGCTCATCGATGTCGGCGCGAACATCGGAGTCATCAGCATTCCGACAATCGCGCGAGGACTATGCGCCAGAGCGATCGCCATCGAGCCGACGCCATCGACATGCAGATTGCTGCGCGCCAATGTCGCGCTGAACGGCCTAGAGAGCCAATTCACAATCTATCAGGTCGCTCTTTCGGATCGGGAAGGAGAAGCGCTGTTCGAACTTTCCGACGACAATACCGGCGACAATCGCCTCTCCATCGACGCCGTCGATAACGCCTATAACGAAGCGTCGCGCTCAAAGATCAGAGTTCCCCTAAAGCGTTTCGACAACTTGCTGCCCGGAATCGATGCAACAATTTGCGTTATCTGGATAGATGTGCAGGGTTTTGAGGGATTTGTGCTCGCCGGCGCATCGGCTGTCCTGAAGAGCAAGCCTCCGTTAGTGCTGGAATTTTGGCCCTATGGCATGCGGCGGACGAAGAGCTTTCCCTTGTTGATGAAAGCCTTGGACGGATATGACCGCTATTGCGTTTTGTTTTCCACGCTCGGCGTGGAGACCGCCGTCTTTCGCCCGACCGCGGACCTCAACAATCTGTGGGATTCGGTCGCGCCTCTTGCGGATGAGCCAACCCAAACATTGGATATACTCGTCCTCTAAACGTCCCGAAATCTGCTCGACCAGCATAAGGACGGCAGCCACATGATGATCTCTTATGCGCAGAACTTCGAAGACGTGATGCTCGAACGAGCATTCGCCGATCTGGAAATCTGATTCTGGGTCGACGTCGGCGCGCCACCTTGTTCAGCCGCGGAAAATAATCCCCGAAACGATCGTCACGCCCCTTGCGCGCCCTTTGCTTGCGCGAGATATTTTTGCTCATGGTGCGCGCTGAGTTCAGGCTGTTGCCGTCTAAAGCGCTCCGCCGACATGATCGCATAGGCGAATTTTGCGCGCAGATTGCCGAATGAAAAATCGCAATAGACCTTCTTCATCAGACTATCCATCAGCGCGCGGCTTTCGCCGGTCGGATTGACGAAGCACATGAATTTGCCAAGCTGCATCGCCAGCGGATGAAACTCGTGTCTGATCACACGCCGCACATGGAAGGCCTCGATGCTGTCGTGGCCGAAGTAGTGGTCGGCGATATTGTGAAATCCGTCGATGGCGATGCGATAGCGATTGACCATGCCGCCGCCTGCGAAGGAGTCATTGTCGGGACGCCGATCGAGCAGCGCGCCGGAGAGAACTTTGATGCTTAAGCCGCCGGGCATCAATTCGAAAAGGCGCGCCACATGCCCCCAGCAGCTTCCGACGAATTCTTCATTGAGCGGCACGCGGTTCCAGGTCGAGCGCTTGACGATGATCCCGCCGATGAAGCTGAAGAACGCTTCGGTGTTGACCGCCTTGCTGAAATAGTCGCGGCGGCTGCGTGGATCCGATAGCTCGAAGACGGCGTCGTCCTCGCACGCCACGGTCGGGTATTCGGTCCAGCTGTCGTTATAAAAATAATACTCCATGTGCTTGCACAAATAGAGATCATAGCCGCTCTGAATTTCGTTGAGCACGCGACGCAGCGCGCCCGGCCGCATGATGTCGTCGCCGCTGAACAGCCAGCAATAATCGCCGGTCGCGGGCTCAACGGACTTCGCCATGTCGCGGTCGATGCCGCCTTTCTGAGGCTGGCGCACATATTTGATATTGGGATGCTTGCGCTCGTAGCCGGCGATGATTTCCGCGGTATTATCGGTCGACGCGCCGTCAAGAATGACGATTTGCACGTCATCCCCACCGTCCTGATCGAGGATTGAATCAAGAGTCTCAGGAATGAATTTCGCGAAATTATAGATGGGAATGCAGACGGAGAGGCTGGCGGTCATCGACGCAAGATCCCTATGCGAGAGTTTAGAGCCCTCACAGAGCTTCAGTCGCGCGGAAGATAGGCGGAAGCGGCGGTTGAGGCAACGCGGCGATCGGCGCGTTCATTCCGCCGGCTCTAAAACCTTGGCCAGTTCGACGGCGTCGATCTGATAGTGATCGCCCCGCACCATTGAGACAAGCCGCGCGGCGGATTGTCGCCAGGTCGTAATCGCCGGGGCCTTGATCTCTCTTGTTTCAAAGAGCGCTTCGCGCACGCGCTCGGCGAGCGCTTGCGCGTCGAGCACATCGAAATAGACAGCCCCATCGCCGCCGACTTCGCGGAAAACCGGGATATCGCTCGCGATCACCCGCGCGCCATGATGCGCCGCTTCGATCAGCGGCATGCCGAAGCCCTCGACGAAGGACGGAAAGATCAGGCCGCGCGCCCGCGGATAGAGATGCGAAAGATCGGCGTCGCTCGCATTGTCGAACCAGAACAGCCGGCGTCCGAATTCCTGATGCCCTCGAATCCGGCGTTGCAGCGCACGTGTGTTCCAACCCGGCCGGCCGACGATGACGTAGCGCGCTTCGCAGCCCTCCGACCAAAGACGTTCAAACGCGTCCAAAGCGATGGGATAGGCCTTGCGCGGCTCCAGCGTGCCGACGCTCATGAAAAACGGCGCCGGCGCTGAAGCGATGCGCGCGACGGCCTTTGAGGGCGCCTCCTGAGCGCCCGCACGAAAGTCGGCGCCAAGCGGCCACCAGCCGATCCGCATATTGGCGGGCGTCGCGAGACCCTGTTCCCGCACGTAGTCCACGAGGTCCTGCGCGACGCTTTGCGAGATGCAGACGATGGCGTCGCATTGCAGCAGCACCTTCTCGAGCCAGGGCGCGAAGGGCGCGCTGTTCTTTAAGGCGGTCGCGGCGGGATAACGCAAGGGGATGAGGTCATAGAGGCAGCCGACGACTTCGGCGCCAGCCTCATGCGCCGCGCGCAAGAGCGGCGGATATTCCTCGACGAAGCCCCATCCGGAGTCGAGCAAGAGCAGCGTGTCGCCCGATTGCAGTTGGATCGCAGGGGGCAAATTGTCGTGCTGGAAATGGCCATAGAGCCGGCCTGCTTCGAGATAGACCGGCAGCGCTTCGCCGCTTTCGACACAGGCGCGTGCGATTTCACGCACGACGCGCTGGACGCCCGTATGGCCGCGAAAGCGATGCGTCGCCGTCATATCGATGAGCAGACGATTGTGCGCCGCCGGCGGTGGGATCGCGCCATCAAGACGCGTGCGCAGCGTCTCCGCCTTAGCCGCGCTAGGCGCCCGCCAGCGTCCATCGTGCAGGCGGCTCAGGCCGAGCAGGCGAGAGAGCGTCCAATAGAGTTCCAACGCCTTGTCGTAAACGAACCGAATGCGCGGATCGACGTCATACTGCTCGAGATCGCTCAGCTCGCGATGCATCTCCTTGAGCAGATAAGCGTCGATCTTCTCCTTCATTCCCGCTCTCCAGCCGCAGGCCCCGCCGCCTCTTGCATCGCGGACCGTTCGTACGGCGACGCGTCGGCCGTGACAAGGCTCGGGCTCCGCGCCAACAATGCTGGATCGCCGCTCACACGCGCTCAGAGACCCTGTGCTTTAAGCCGAACTCGCCGCGGGGTAAGACGGCCGCTCGCAGGAAAAGATCCTGTCAGCGTTAGCCTTATGGGATCGCGCTAGAGCGTGCGACCAACGGCCATTCTGCTGGACGGCGTCGGAAAAATCACGATATTTCCGCCCTGCCCCGATGCGGCGATCACCGCCGCCGCGATGTCCGCCGACGCTTCGCTCACGCAGCGCCGCATAAATAAATCGGCGGCGCCTTCGTAATTCATGCTCAGCAAGTCATGCGCGCATTGTTCCGCGCGGACGAGCGAGACTTCCGCCAAGGGCGGGACAGGATCAGCGCTCGACAATGTGGAGAGCGCATTCAACTCGCATTCAAGCGCTCGGCGCGCGAAATCCGGCAGCGCCGCAAGCACTTGGCGCTCAAAATGAGTCCGAAGCTTATTCGCGGCGTCTTCAAAGAATGCACAAGCTTGGCTGTCCGCCGAAAGCTTCGCATTATTCGCATTCATCCTAAACCCTTCCCCAAGCGCAAAGACTAGGCATTAAGACGCAAGCAAGGCGAGGCTTTATTGCTCCGGCATCTACCTCAAATACATAATTACGGCAAACAAAAGGAGACGCTAAAATCATCGAGCCTGCCAGCGCTTAGGCGCGGCGCTTAGGTATCGGACGCTTGGGTACGGGACGCTTGGGTATGGGACGCGTGTGGCGTACAAACGCCGCGACTTCGCCGCTAAAACGAAAACCGAGGATGCTGACAGCTCAAGAGATTAGATTTTCGGTGGCGCCGATGATGGATTGGACGGATCGGCACTGCCGATACTTCCATCGCCTGTTATCGCGCCGCGCGCGCCTTTATACGGAAATGCTCACGACAGGCGCGGTGATCCACGGCGACCGCGCGCGACTGATGGCGTTCGATCCGTTTGAGCAGCCCGTCGCCATGCAGCTCGGCGGCGCGGAACCCGCTGCGCTGGCGAAGGCCGCGAACATCGTCGAGAAATTCGGCTATGCGGAGGTCAATCTCAACGTCGGCTGCCCGTCGGATCGCGTGCAGAACGGCGCGTTCGGCGCCTGTCTCATGCGCGAGCCTGCCCGCGTCGGCGGCTGTGTCAAGGCGATGAAGGACGCCGTCGCTATTCCGGTCACCGTGAAATGCCGCATCGGCGTCGATGATCAGGACCCGGAAAAAGCGCTGTTCGCGCTTGCCGAAGCCTGCGTCGAAAGCGGCGTAGACGCGTTGTTCGTGCATGCGCGAAAGGCTTGGCTGAAGGGCCTCTCGCCCAAGGAAAACAGGGACGTCCCGCCGCTGGACTATCCGCTGGCGCACCGTCTCAAGCGCGCGCTGCCGGACGTTCCCATCGCCATCAATGGCGGGCTGACGCAGATCGCGCAGATGCAGGAGCAGCTGCAGTTCGTCGATGGCGTGATGATCGGCCGCGCCGCCTATCATGATCCCGCGTTGCTGCTTGAGGTCGACCCACAATTGTTCGGCGAGTCCGCGCCCGCCGCCAACCTATTCGACGCCGTGGACGCGTTCCTTCCCTACGTCGAGCGCGAACTCGCGAAAGGCGAGCGGCTCTCAGCGATGACGCGTCATCTGCTCGGCCTCTTCGCCGGAATGCCGGGCGCGCGGTCGTTCCGTCGACGGCTGGCGCTCGAAGCCGTCAAGCCTGGCGCCGGAGTCGAAACATTGCTCGACGCCGTTGGCGAGGTGCGCGCCGCTCTCGCGCGCTTTGCCGACGCGGCGAATTCGGCCGACGCCGAACCTGCGGAAACCGCCTGACCTTAATTGGCCGATAGCGCCGCCAGAGCGGCGATCTCGGCGAGCTGCTGCGCGGCGCCGAGCACATCGCCCGTATAGCCGCCGATCTGCCTTTTTGCGAAATTGGCGATGAAAGCAGCGGCGCCGAAAGCGGCGATGATCGCAACCGCGATCTGGCTTGCGCCGGCGCCGGCGAGCCAGGGCGCAAGGCCAAAGGTGGCGGCGGCGAACCAGGCGCGAAACCAAATCTCTCGCGAAGGCGCCGAGACGGTCGCGCCGAGCCCCTCGGCGCGCGCCGGCGGAAGCCTCATTATCGGCGCCAGTCCGGCGACGCGCGACAAGGCCGCCACGAAGACGAGCGCGAGCGCCGCGAGGGCGACGCTTCGCTCAGCGATCGACGCCAGCGCCGCGACGCGCAGCAGGATCGAGAAACAAAGCGCCAGCGCGCCATAGGTCCCAACGCGGCTGTCGCGCATAATGGCGAGCTTCGACTCTCGTGTCGCCCCGCCGCCGAATCCGTCCGCGATATCCGCGAGTCCGTCCTCGTGCAGCGCGCCTGTGGCGAGCACGAGGACCGCGACAGCGACGAGCGCGCAGACGAGCGGAGGAAAATGGCAGATGCGCGCGACGAGCAAAGCAGCGGCGCCTGTGGCGCCGATCACGGCGCCGGCGATCGGCAACGCGGGCGCCATGCGCGCGAAATCAAGCCGCGCCTGCGCGCCGTCGCCGATCGGAAGACGCGAATAGAACCGCAGAAAAGCCGCGACATCGGCGAGGAGCGGACGCTGCATCACTCCCATGTTCAGCTCCCCCGCCAATATGTCGAGAAGCGTAGAGCCTCGCTCGTGGCGACCGCGCTATATCGTCTGGTTGTAAGCGCCGACCTCAGGGTTTTCCCGCAGCACGCCGTCGATCGCCGTAAACATTTCCTTCATGCGCGACTGCGACACAGGACTTTCGACGACGACCACGAGCTCCGGCTTGTTGGACGACGCGCGCACGAGGCCCCAAGTGCCGTCGGCGACCGTGACGCGCACGCCATTGATGGTGACGACGTCGCGGATCGGCTGACCGATGATCTGGTCGCCGCGCGCCCGCATAGCGTCGATACGCGCCGTCACCTTGTCGATGACGCCATATTTCTTTTCGTCGTCGCAATGCGGCGACATCGTTGGCGAGCCCCAGGTCTTCGGCAGTTCGGCGTAGAGTTCGGCCATCGACTTCGTCGGATTGCGGTCGAGCATTTCGAGGACATGGACGGCGGTGAGCAGCCCGTCGTCATAGCCGCGTCCGATCGGCTCGTTGAAAAAGAAGTGCCCGGACTTTTCGAATCCGGCGAGCGCCTTGCGCTCGCTGACGCGGCGCTTGATGTAGGAATGTCCCGTCTTCCAATATTCCGTGACGACGCCGCGCGCGACGAGTTCGGGATCGGTCGCGAAAAGCCCGGTCGACTTCACGTCGACGATGAATGACGCGTTCGGATGGACCTTGGAGAGATCGCGCGCGAGCATGACGCCGATCTTATCGGCGAAAATCTCCTCGCCATGATTGTCGACGACGCCGCAGCGATCCCCGTCGCCGTCGAAGCCGAGGCCGACGCAAGCGCCGGTCTCGCGCACCTTGTCGGCGATGGCGTGCAGCATGTCCATATCTTCGGGATTGGGATTGTAGCGCGGGAAGGTGTAGTCCGGCGAGACGTCAAGCGGGATCACGTCGCAGCCAAGGCGCTCCAGCATCTGCGGCGCGAAGGCGCCGGCGGTGCCATTGCCGCAGGCGGCGACGACCTTCATTTTGCGGGTGAACGGCGGCCGGCGGGTGAGATCGTCGATGTAACGCGCGCCGAAATTCTCAATGTAGCGATAGGAGCCGCCTTCCGCCTCGTGAAATTCGCCGGCGAGAACGATCTCCTTGAGGCGTCCCATCTCCTCCGGCCCGAAGGTTACGGGCCGCCGCGCCCCCATCTTCACGCCCGTCCAGCCATTGTCGTTGTGCGAGGCCGTCACCATCGCCACCGCGGCGACGTCGAGGTCGAACTGCGCGAAATAGGCCATCGGCGACAAAGCGAGGCCGATGTCGCGCACGCGCACGCCGGCGGCCATGAGGCCGCTCACCAGCGCCAATTTGATCGATGAAGAATAGCTGCGGTAGTCGTGGCCGACGACGATTTCGGGCGCAACGCCCAATTCGCGCAGCAGCGCGCCAAGGCCCATGCCGAGCGCCTGCACGCCCATCAAATTGAGGTCGGCGCCAAACAGCCAGCGCGCATCATATTCGCGAAAGCCGGTCGATTTGATGAGCGGCGCCTCTTCATATTCGAATGTATTCGGGCGCAGATTCGGGACGGGCTTGGGAAACATCAACGATCCTTCACTAGTCGAGCGTCGCCTTGGCCGCCTTGGCATAAGCGAAAATTTGTCCCGCGCCAAATTCGGCCTGGGGCGATTCAATTTAGGCTTGCAGAACGCGGCGAGCGCTCGTAGATTTTTGGTGTTGCTAAATTGCTTTATTATTTTCGAGGTTTCGCTATGGCCAAGAAAATCATTTTGCTCGCCGACGGCACTGGAAACGGACTGCTCGTCCAAGTCTCGAATATTTGCCGCCTCTCCAAGACGCTTGACCTCTCCCGGGACGATCAGATCGTCTATTACATTCCCGGCGTCGGCACACAGGGTTTCAAGCCGCTCGCGATGCTCGACGGCGCCACCGGTCTCGGCGTCCCCTCGAACGTACGCAAGCTCTATCGTTTTCTGTCCTGGAACTGGGAGCCTGACGCAGCGATCTACTTGTTCGGCTTTAGCCGCGGCGCCTTCACCATCCGAACGCTCGTGGATTTTGTCGCCAATCAAGGCCTGTTGCCGACATATGTAAACGACCGGCGCGTGTCGCACCGCGAAATGGTGCGCAACTCCGAGGCTGCATGGCGCGACTATTGCGCCAAGGACCCGGCGCGCGACACAAATATCTGGGTGAAGCTCGGCGTTCGAAAGCTGCGCGACGCCTTCTTGTGGGTTGGACGGCAATTGGGCGGACAACCCAGCTACGAAACGGTTCAGGCCGCTGACCCCTCCCGCTGCGCGGAAAATATCACGATCGACTTCATGGGCCTATTCGATACGGTCGAGGCTTATGGGGTGCCGATCGAAGAGATGCGCGAAGGCGTGCATCGGCTGGTCTGGCCGATCAGCTTCGGCGGCGATCATTCTATTTGGAAAAACGTGAAGTGCGTTCGTCAGGCGTTGAGTCTTGACGACGAACGGCGCACCTTCCATCCGATCCGGGTTTCGCTCCGCAAGGAAGACCTCGCCGAGAGTGGTCAAACGTTCAAACGCGTCGAGGAAGTCTGGTTCGCCGGCGTTCATTCCGACATTGGCGGCGGCTACCCCGACGATGCGACCGCGCATGTCCCGCTCCTATGGATGCTTGGAGAGGCGACAAAATCGGCAGCCAGGAATTCTGCAAAGCAGCTCGCATTTCAAGACGGCGCCCTGGATGAGTTCCGAAAGATCGCGACGTCTTTCGGACCTCTACACGACTCGCGCTCCGGCCTTGCGATCCTTTACCGCTACGACCCGCGCGCCGTTACGAAAGAAGACGCCAAGGGCAACGCTTATTTCCAGCCGACCATTCATCACTCTGTTGTCGAACGTCTCGTCAAAGGGCACGAGGATTACGCGCCGATCGCGCTTGGCGGCGTCGAGGACGAAAAGGACGAAGCCGAAGTCGTGATGCCCGACGGGGCGGTGGCCAAGCCGAAGTCCGGCCCCGGCTATGACCGCGTGACTCCTGCCGACGAAGCCACCGTTCCGCCCTTCCTGCTTCCAGGACTGAAGGAGCGGATGCAGTTTGCGGACGCGGCGTTGAAACGGCTCGACGCTCCAATTGAAGTTGATATGGAGATCGCGCGCGATTACGTGTGGCTGCGGCGGATTCTCTACTTCTGTTTCTTGGGACTGTTCATCGTCGTTCTTCTGCTGCCGATGGCGGACGAAGTTATCGATTGGATGGGCGGATTGATCCCAGACTTTAGCAACTCCCTTAGAGTCGTACCTTGGCTACGATCCACTCTCGATGCGCTCTCCAACGTCTTTAGAGGGGTGGGAGACGCAATTCTGTCGATCACGCCCGCTTGGCTGAGCGCGCATGTGCAGGCCGCGATGCAGCACCCGCTGTTCGTTATTGCGTTGGTGGTCATCTATTTTGTTCTGAGCGCTCTGAACGACAAATATCAGGACACGATTCAGTATCACGCCCGGCGCGCGTGGAACGTTCAGGGCGAAGAAAACAGAAAGGTTGCCGGCGTGGCGCCGGGACCGCTTTCGCGCTTGGTGCGGCGCCTACGAAACAGTCCCTCCCGCCGACAAATGATTGCAATTGCGCGTCCGATTTTGCCGGTCGCATACGCCCTCGCCTTCCTCGTCGCGCCTGTCCTCATCCTCGGCAACCGCGCGGGATTCAATTTCCTTGTCGGCAATGGCGAAGTATGCGAAGCGTCAAATGACGCGCAATGGCTTGGCGATCACGCGAGTCCAAAGGAGTTTCGCACCAGCGATCCGTGTTGGGCGAGCGGCTGGTTGCTCGAGCGCGGCGCCTCCTATCGTCTCACGA
>JALHNR010000033.1 GCA_022843525.1 Methylocystis sp.
GCAATATCGAGATCGGCGCCTGTTCGCGGATCGCCGCGGGCTCGGTGGTGCTGCAGTCGGTTCCGCCCAATTCCATCGTCGCCGGCGTTCCGGCGAAGGTGGTCGGGACCGAATCGCGCATGGAGCCCGCGCGCGACATGGACCAGATCCTTCGCGGCCTCGCCTATGATTCTTTCGATTACGTCATCTGACCCGCGCCGCCGCGTCCGTTAAGCGCCGGGCCAGGGAGGTTAAGGATTGTCTTCCTCACCCTCATCCTGAGGAGCCGCCGCAAGTCGGGTTTTACCCGACTTGCGGATTTGATCTCGGGCCTGCCCGAGATCGAAGGCGGCGTCTCGAAGGACGAGGGTGAGAAAATACGCGAAAACGGGCTTCCTCGCCCTTCGAGACGCGTGCTGCGCACGCTCCTCAGGATGAGGAAGCCCTTCTCCCGATCGCCCTGGCCCCCGGGCGATTGAGGCTTGCGCAGGGCCACGGTTCTCCTGCTATGTGTCGCCGGGCGGCGGCGCCGTTCCCAAGGCCGGCGCAGGGCCGCGGCGGCCGGAGCAGGGGGATCGATGCTCGAGATTGCGGTCCAGATGGACCCCTTGGAACGCATTAATTTTGCTGGAGATTCGACCTTCGCGCTGATGCTGGAGGCGAAGCGCAGGGGCCATCGCCTGTGGTTCTACACGCCGGATCAACTGTCGCTTGAAGGCGAGCGGCTGACGGCGCGGGCGCGTCGCATCGACGTTTTTGACGATCCTTCGCGCTATTACACGCTTGGCGAGGACACCGACCTTGAACTCGGCGCCATGGACGTGGTGCTGCTGCGTCAGGACCCGCCCTTCGATCTCGCCTATATTACCTCCACGCATTTTCTGGAGCGGCTTGCGCCGAGGACGCTCGTCGTCAACGACCCCGCGCATGTGCGCAACGCGCCGGAAAAAATCTTCGTGATGAAGTTCGCCGACCTGATGCCGCCGACGCTGATCACGCGCGACCGCGCGGCGATGGAGCGCTTTCGCGCCAAGCATGGCGAGATCGTCATGAAGCCGCTCTACGGCCATGGCGGCGCCGCGGTGTTCAAGGTCGCGCCGCGCGATCCGAATTTCGGTTCGCTGTTCGACATGTTCGCGACGACCTTCCGCGAGCCGTGGGTCGTGCAGCGGTTCCTGCCGGAGATCGTGAAGGGCGACAAGCGCATCCTTCTCATTGACGGCGAGGCGATGGGCGCGATCAACCGCATTCCGGCCGAGGACGACATCCGCTCGAACCTGGTGCGCGGCGGGGCGCCGGCGGCGTCCGAACTCAACGCGCGCGAAAGAGACATCTGCGCGAGGCTAGGGCCGGAGCTGAAACGGCGCGGATTGATTTTTGTCGGCATCGACGTGATCGATGGCTGGCTCACCGAGATCAACGTGACCTCGCCGACGGGGCTCCGCGCGCTAAAACGCATCGGCGGGCCGGATCTTGCGCCGCCGCTCTTCGACGCCATCGAGGCGCGTCTGGGCGCCCTGCGCGCATCGGGCCGATCGCCGGAATTGACTCCATGAACGAAGCAGCGCCGCTCAGCGTTTTCGCCGGGCTTGATCCCAACGAGCAGTTTCGCGGTCTGCGGCAGGCGCTCGCGCCGGCGATCGCGTCGATCTGCAAGAGGGAGCGCGGCCATGCGCGGCGCACCGCGATCGTCGAATTGTTCCGCTCGGCTTTGGCGGAAGGACGCGAGATCGCGCGAGTGCGGCTGGAGGCGCGCGGCTCGGGACTGGCGTGCGCGAGATTGATCTCAGGGCTCGAAGACGAACTGATCGGCGCCATCTACGACTATGTCGTGCGCTACGTTTACGTCGTCGACAATCCGACCTTTGCCGAGCGTCTCGCGATTGTCGCGGTCGGCGGCTATGGGCGCGGGACGCTGGCGCCGGGCTCCGACATCGATCTTCTGTTTCTCGTGCCGTACAAACAGACTCCGTGGGGCGAAAGCGTCATCGAGGCGATCCTATATATTCTTTGGGATCTGCGTCAGAAGGTCGGCCATGCGACGCGCTCCGTCGCCGAATGCATGCGTCAGGCCCGCGCCGACATGACCATTCGAACCACGCTTCTCGAAGCGCGCTTCATTCTCGGCAACGCCGAGCTGTTCAGCGAGTTCCGCGAGAGCTTCGATCGCGAGATCGCCCGCTCGGATACGCGCGAATTCGTTTCCGCCAAGCTCGCCGAACGCGACACGCGGGTGATGCGCGCCGGCGCTTCGCGCTATCTCGTCGAACCAAATGTGAAGGAAGGCAAGGGCGGCCTGCGCGATCTCAATACGCTGTTCTGGATCGCCAAATATGTCTATCGCGTGCGTGAGGCGAAGGAGCTCGTCGCCGCGGGCCTCTTCACCGCGGCGGAGTTCAGTCTCTTCGAGCGCTGCGAGGAGTTTTTGTGGCGCGTGCGCTGTCATCTGCATTTCGCGACGGGCCGCGCTGAGGAGCGGCTCGCATTCGACGTCCAAACGACGATCGCCAGGCGTCTCGGCTATCACGACCGCAGCGGACTGTCGCCCGTCGAGCGCTTCATGAAGCACTATTTTCTCGTCGCCAAGGAAGTCGGCGATCTCACCGCGATCGTCTGCGCGGCGCTTGAAGAAAAGCAGGCGAAGCCGCGCGCCATCTTCGAGCGCTTTCTGCAGCCGTTTCGGCGCCGGCGCAGCCGCGCCCCGCAAGGCGACTTCATCGTCGATCACGACCGCATCAGCATCATCGACGGCGATGTGTTCAAGCGCGATCCCGTCAACATCATCCGGCTGTTCTGGATGGCCGATCATCACGGCCTGCCGCTGCATCCCGACGCCTTGCGCGCGGTGACTCTGTCGCTGCGCCTGATCGACGCCAATCTGCGCGCGAACAAGGAAGCCAATCGGCTGTTTCTCGAAATCCTGCTCTCGCGCAACATGACCGAAATCACGCTGCGCCGGATGAATGAGACCGGCGTGCTTGGGCGTTTCATTCCGGATTTCGGCAAGATCGTCGCGATGATGCAATTCAATATGTATCATCACTACACCGTCGACGAGCATCTGCTGCGCGTGGTCGGCGGACTGTCCGATCTCGAAGCCGGACGCATGCCGGAGCATCAGCAGCTCGTTGACGAAATCCTGCCGACGATCGTCAACCGCAAGGTGCTTTATCTGGGCCTGCTCCTGCACGACATCGCCAAAGGCCGGAAGGAGGATCATTCGCTCGCCGGCATGGAGGTGGCCCGCAACCTGTGTCCGCGTCTGGGCTTCACCCCCGGCGAGACCGAATCCGTCGCCTGGCTCGTCGAGCATCATCTCACCATGTCGAGCTTCGCGCAGAGCCGCGATCTCTCCGACCGCGTCACCATCGAAAATTTCGCCGCTATCGTTCAAACGATGGAGCGGCTGAAGATGCTGTTCGTTCTCACTGTCTGCGACATCAACGCGGTCGGGCCCGGCGTGCTCGACGCCTGGAAGGCGCAGCTGCTGCGCGTGCTCTATTGGGAGACCGAGGTTGTGCTCGGCGGCGGCCATTCGGCGGTCGATCGCAAGAGTCGCGTCGCCGCCGCGAAAGCCGAGCTGCGCGCAGCGCTTCCCGAGTGGAGCGACGACGAGTTCGACGCCTACGCCAAGCGTCACTATCCAGCCTACTGGCTCAAGGTCGACGTCGCCCGCAAGCTGCGTCACGCCGAGCTGCTTCGCCAGATGAACGGCGCATCAGCGCCGCTGGCGACCGCGGTCGAACTCGATAGGACGCGCGGCGCCGTGGAGCTGACCGTCGTCGCGCCCGACAACCCGCGTCTGCTCTCGATCATCGCCGGCGGCTGCGCGGCAGGGGGCGCCAATATCGTCGACGCGCATATTTTCACCACCGCGGATGGTCTTGCGCTCGACACGATCTTCTTCTCGCGCGCCTTTGATTTTGACGAAGACGAGATGCGCCGCGCCGGGCGAATCGCCGGCCTCATCGCCAGAGCGCTGCGCGGCGAGGTCGTCGTATCCGAAGAGCTGCGGGCGCGCGCCAAAGCGCATCTGCCGACCGACGCCTTCTCGGTCGCGCCTGAGGTCGTCGTCGATAACAGCCTGTCGAACGTCTATACGGTCATCGAGGTCTCGGGACTCGACCGCGAGGGACTGCTGTTCGAGCTCACCAACGCGATTTCGCGGCTCAATCTCAATATCGCTTCGGCGCATATCGTCACCTTCGGCGAGCGGGCCGTCGACGCCTTCTATGTCACGGATTTGACGGGAGCGAAGATCGCCTCACCGCAGCGGCAGGCGACGATCAAGCGCCAGCTCCTGGACGTGTTTCGCGGTCCCGGCGCGCGCGGGGCCAAAACGCCCGCCGCCGCCGCGACTTGATTTTGACGTTTCGCGCGCAGATATCGAAGCCTTTACGAAAGAATGATGGTGACAGCATGAGCGATCCAACGAACGCAGACAAAAAGGCTGAGTCGACGGAGAATCGGGGAGGCGCAGAGCCTTCGTCCTTGTCGCAGCCGTCGGCCGAATCCGACATTGCGCAGCCGGAGCCGTTCACCGAGCTCGAAAATCTCTATGCGGAAAACGCAGGGTTAAAGGACAAGCTTCTTCGCGCGCTCGCCGAAGTCGAGAATGTGCGCCGTCGCGCCGAGCGCGAGATCGCCGACGCGAAAACTTATGGCGTGGCGAATTTCGCGCGGGAGATGCTGTCCTTCGCCGACAATCTACGCCGCGCCATCGAGAGCGTGCCGGAGGAGGCGCGCGCCGAGCCGGCGGTCGCGTCGCTGCTTGAGGGGGTCGACGTGATGGAGCGTGATTTTCTCGCGCGGCTCGCGCGCTTCGGCGTCAGGAAGATCGACGCAAAGGGCGCGCGCTTTGATCCCAATCAGCATGAAGCGCTGTTCGAAATTCCCGACGAGACGCAACCCGCGGGCACGGTGGCTCAGGTCGTTGAGCAAGGCTACATGATCGGCGAACGCGTGTTGCGTCCTGCAAAAGTTGGCGTGGCGCGCGGCGGATCGAAGCCGTCCTGACCGGGGCAGGGTGCATGGACGAGCGAGCGACCGCGACAAAGCCTACGGAAGCCGGGGTCGTCGCAGCGGCGGTCTATCACACTGGACGTAAGATCGCCGATATCGAGATCGACGAGGCCGGCGAGTGGACCAAGCGCGAAGGTTATGTCGTCTGGATCGGACTCTACGAGCCGTCACAAGAGCTGCTGGAGCGCGTCGGGGAACAGTTCGCGTTGCATCATCTCGCGATCGAGGACGCGTTCAAGGCGCATCAGTTTCCCAAGCTCGAAGAATATGAAGACAGCGTTTTCATCGTCGCGCGCACCGCGCAGATGGTTGATGGGCGCATCGCCTTCGGCGAGACGCATATTTTCATCGGCGCCGGCTATGTCGTGAGCGTGCGCCATGGCGCATCGAACTCGTATGCGCATGTGCGAGAACGTTGCGAGGCGCGCGCGGAACGCCTCTCGGAGGGCGAAGACTTCATTGTCTACGCCATTCTCGATTTCATCGTCGACAATTACTTTCCGGTGCTCGACGCGATCAACGATCAGGTCGAGGACATCGAGGATCATGTTCTCGCGACGACGATGGGCACGCCGGAAATCGAGCAGCTCTATAGTTTGCGGCGCGACCTCTTGCATCTGCGCAACGCCGTGACGCCGCTATCAGACGTCTGCCGTCGCTTGGAGCGCAGCGACGTCGTCGCCATCGATCGGGAAATGCGGCCGCATTTTCGCGACGTTCGCGACCATCTGCGCCGCGTCCAGGAACGCATCGACACGATGCGTGAGACGCTCGCCTTCGCTTTCGAGTCGAGCCTGATGAACGCGCAGATTCAGCAGACCGACATTTCGCGCCGGCTCGCCGCTTGGGCCGCAATTCTGGCGGTGCCGACGGCCATCGCCGGCATTTACGGCATGAACTTCCGGCACATGCCCGAACTCGACTGGAAATACGGCTACTACGTCGTCCTCGGCGTGACGGTGAGTATCTGCGGCTATCTATACTATCGGCTGCGTCGCGCCGGCTGGCTGTGACGCCGCCCGGCATCGCGGCCGAGGCGCGTCGCCAATGCTCTCACGCCGCGCGTGTCTCAGGCGCAGTCGCCGCGATCTTTTCCTTGGGCCTAGCGCCCGACAGCTTTCTTGGGCCTAGCGCCTTACGAAAGTTTCATCCCGCCGCCATTGGCCCGCAAAGCGGTGATCTCCATCTTTCATCCTGCGGCGACGTCGCGCTTCTCCTCCCGCGGCGTCGTTCAAGATGGAGATTTTCGAGAAATGCCTATCGCAAACAATCCTCGCGACCGCGCCATTGAAGCGCCGCGCCGCGCATCCCGCCTGGCGCTGATGGGCGCCGCGGCCGCATTCGCGCTCAGCGCTGCGATCGGTCCGGCGCCGCTGACGCCGGCTTACGCCGAAGCGCCGCTTTCAGGGTCTGTGACCGCCGCTGGGCCCGCCTCCTTTGCCGACGTCGTCGAGCGCGTCAAGCCCGCCGTCGTCGCCATCAAGGTCAAGGCCGTCGATGATCAGCACGGCGGCGGCATCTTCGAGATGCCGGACGTATCGCCCGACGACCCGATGTATCGCTTTTTCAAGCGCTTCGGCGAAGGTCAGGGCCGTCCGCAACAACACATGACGATGTCGCAGGGCTCAGGTTTCATCATCAGCCCGGACGGTTATGTCGTCACCAATAACCACGTTGTGGAACACGCCAGCGAAGTCGACGTTGCGCTCGACGACGGAAGAACGCTGCCCGCCAAGGTGGTCGGCACGGATAAGCGCACCGACCTGGCGCTGCTCAAGATCAGCGATGGCGCAAAGCTGCCCTATGTCGAGTGGGGCTCTGCGGCGCCGCGCGTCGGCGACTGGGTGATCGCGGTCGGAAACCCGTTCGGTCTGGGCGGCTCAGTCACCGCCGGCATCGTTTCGGCGCGCGGCCGCGACATCGGCGCAGGCCCTTACGACGACTTCTTGCAGATCGACGCGCCGGTCAATCGCGGCAACTCCGGCGGTCCGGCCTTTGATTCGCGCGGCAATGTCATCGGCGTCAACACGGCGATCTATTCGCCTTCGGGCGGTTCGATCGGCATCGGCTTCGCCATTCCGGCCGAGGTGGCCAAGGACGTCGTCGCGGCCCTCAAGGAAAAGGGCTCCGTGTCGCGTGGTTGGATCGGGGTCAAGATTCAAAACGTGACGCCGGAAATCGCCGACAGCATGGGGCTGAAGTCCGCGAAAGGCGCGCTCATCGCGCAGCCGCAGCGGGGTGCGCCGGCGGAAGAGGCCGGCCTGAAGTCTGGAGACATCATCATCGCCGTCAACGGCGAAAAGATTGACACGTCGCGTGATCTCGCGCGCCGCATCGCGATCCTTGGCCCTGGCAAGACGGCGGACATCACCTATCTGCGCTCGGGCGCCGAAAGGACCGTGAAGCTGAAACTCGGCGCCCTTCCCGACGAGCGACAGGCGCGCGCTGACGATGAAGGCTTCTCCGAGCGGGGCCCGGAACTGTCCGGCCTTGGACTCGAGCTTGCCCCGGCGGCCGAGGTGCGCGGCGCGGGACGGGAAGGGCTGTTCGTGACTGATCTCGATCCCTCCGGCGCCGCCGCGCAAAAAGGATTGCGCAGGGGCGACGTGATTATCGAGGCCGCCGGGCAGCCGGTGAGTTCGCGTGGCGAGTTCGCCTCCGCACTCGAGGCCGCCCGCAAGGAGGGACGGCGTTCGGTGCTGCTGCGTGTGAAATCTGCGGAGGGCGCGAAGTTCATCGCCATCCCGGTGAGAGGCGGAGCCGGCTAAGGCCGCTTAAGGGACTTCTTGCGTCGAGGCCGTCACACTGCACCCGCCCGCAGCCGGTCTCCGCAACGAAGAGCGTCGGGCAGAGCCAGTCCCCTCCTGGCTTCCGAACGCGGGGCAGGCTGGCGCACAATGCGCCGGCCTGCCGTTTTTTTGCAATCTCAGCTATAGTGAAACATGCGCATTTTGATCATCGAAGACGACAGCGAAGCGAGCGAATACCTCGTCAAGGCGTTCCGTGAACAAGGCCATGTCGCCGAACACGCCGCCGATGGGCTTTCTGGGTATGGACACGCCAGCGAAGGCGGCTACGACGTGCTGATCGTCGACAGGATGCTGCCCAAAATGGATGGGCTGTCGCTGATCTCGGGCCTGCGCGAGCAAGGCGTTCAAACGCCCGCGCTCATTCTCTCGGCGCTCGGCCAGGTCGACGACCGGGTGAAGGGACTGCGCGCCGGGGGCGACGACTATCTGCCGAAGCCCTACGCCTTTTCGGAGCTTCTGGCGCGGGTCGAGGCGCTGGCGCGCCGCCGGGTCGGGCCCAAGGGCGAAGAAACTCAATACCGCGTCGGCGATCTGGAGCTCGATCGCTTGTCGCATAAGGTGACGGTCGGCGGCCAGGAGGTGGTGCTTCAGCCGCGCGAATTCCGGCTGCTGGAATATCTGATGAAACATGCCGGCCAGGTGGTGACCCGCACGATGCTCCTTGAAAATGTCTGGGATTATCACTTCGATCCGCAAACCAATGTCATCGACGTGCATATTTCCCGTTTACGCTCCAAGATCGACAAAGGGCGCGAGAACCCGCTTCTGCACACCATCCGCGGGGCTGGGTATATGATCCGTGACGGCGCTCGGTAAGCTTTTCCGCACGACAGCGTTCAAACTGTCGATCGCCTATCTCGTGCTGTTCTCGATTGGCGCGGGTCTCGTGCTCGCGCGCGTTGGCGCGCGCGTCAAGGAAGTGCTCGACGAACAGATCGAGCAGACCGTCGACGCTGAAATCCGGGCGCTATCCGAACAATATGCCCAGGGCGGCCTGCGCCAGCTCGTCAATGCGGTGGAGCGCCGCGTGCGCGCGCCCGGCGGTTCGCTCTATCTGCTCTCGAGTCATGCCGGGGACGTCATCGTCGGCAATATCGAGCCGCCGAATTTCACGCCCTCCGGCGGCACGGAACTCGTCGAGACGCCTTATGAGCGACGCGGCGAGCCGGGCGTCAAGCATCCCGCCTTGCTGCGGCTGTTTCTTCTGCCCGGCGGCTTTCGCCTTCTCATCGGCCATGACATCGAAGACCATGAAGTGCTTCGCGGCATATTGCGCCGCGCGCTCGGCGTGTCGCTCTTCTGGCTCGCGCTCGTCGGGGCGCTTGGCGGCCTGTTCGTTTCGCATCGCATGCTGGAGCGCGTTGACGTGATGTCGGGTTCGGCGCGCCGCATCATGGCGGGCGATATGCACGAGCGACTCGCCGTCTCAGGCGCCGGCGACGAACTTGACCGTCTGGCGGAAAATTTCAACGCCATGCTCGAGCGCATCAGCGAACTGATGGCCGGCCTGCGTGAAGTTTCCGACAACATCGCGCATGACCTCAAGACGCCTTTGACGCGATTGCGCAACCGCGCCGAGGCGGCGTTGCGGGCGGGTTCAGATGACGGCGAGCATCGTGCGGCGCTCGCCGCCGTGATCGAAGAGTCCGATAATCTGATCGGCGTGTTCAACGCCTTGTTGATGATCGCGCGCGCGGAGGCGGGATATTCAAGCGACAATATGGCCGTCTTCGACGCCGACGCCGTCGTGCGCGACATCGCCGAGATGTATGAGCCCGTCGCGGAAGAGCAGGGCGTCCGTCTCGATGTCGCGGCGCAGGACGGACTCGAGGTCACCGGCAGCCGCGAACTGCTCGGGCAGGCGCTCGTGAATCTTGTCGACAACGCGCTGAAATACGGCGGGACAGGCGACGCGCCGCGCATCGCCATCGAGGCGCGGCGCGTCGGCGATCGCGTGGAAATCATCGTCGCCGATCGCGGCCCCGGCATCGCGGCATCGGACCGCGAGCGCGTGGTGGGACGTTTCGTGCGGCTTGAGAATTCCCGTTCGCGACCGGGTTCAGGTCTCGGCCTGTCGCTGGCGGCGGCGGTTGCGCGGATGCATCACGGCGCGTTGCGGATCGAAGATAACGCGCCTGGATTGCGCGTCGCGCTGTCACTGCCTGCGATGCGGACAACCGTCGGCCCGACGGCGCGGATGGAGCGCGCATAAGGCGCAATCTTCGCGGATGCGCCGGCTTCGACCGCGCGCGCCTTTAAAGGGGTCACCGTCGCTGAGGCGGCCGGCAGCCGCATCATGACGACCGTGCCTTCTCCGAGACGGGAGCGGACGCGCAGCGCGCCGCCATGCAGCTCGATGAGGGCGCGGGCGATAGCGAGGCCGAGCCCGGATCCGCGCATGCCGTTTTCCATCAGATCGGCGCATTGTTCGAACGGCTTGCCGAGCTTGGGGATGGCGCGCGGGTCGATGCCGCGGCCCGAATCCTCGACGTAGACGTCGATCGCCCCGCCGTGCGCCCGCGCGCGCACCCGCACGACGCGTCCGATTTCGCTGAATTTGATGGCGTTAGACAGAAAGATGCTGAGCGTCTTGACGATCGCCGCTTCGTCTCCGACGCACCGCAGGTTCTCGCGGACGTCGGCGACAAGTTCGACGTTCTTCACGTCGGCGCGCGCGCGCCAGGCGCCGACGGCTTTGCGCAGCGCCTCCGCGACGTTGATCTCCCGTTCGGCAAGGCGGACGAGGCCCGCTTCCAGACGCGACATGTCGAGAATGTCGGACAGCACTTCGTTGAGGTAATTGCCGCCCTGGCGTATGCCGCAGCAATATTCGAGATATTTCGGTGAACCGAGCGCGCCGAACGGCTCCGCCTCCATCATTTCCGAAAAGCCGATGATGGCGTTGAGCGGCGTGCGCAGCTCGTGGCTCATATTGGCGAGGAATTCCGATTTCGCCACATAGGCGGCTTCCGCCTCGGCCTTTTGGTGATGATACTGCTCGGCGAGAGTCGCGAGCTGCTGCGCCTGCATTTCCAGCGTCTGTCGCGAGCGGGTCAGATCGGCGACGCTTGCAGTCAGGCGACGTTCCGATTCACGCAGCTTCTCCTCGTTGCGCTTGAGCGCCGTAATATCGGCGCCCACCGAGACATAGCCGCCATCCTTGGTGCGGCGCTCGTTGATCTGAAGCCAGCGCCCGTCGATGAGCTGCGCCTCATAGGTGCGGGCGTCTGGCGAAGGTCCGTCGGGCGAGGCGACCTGGGTGCGGATCAATGGCGCTGTGGCGCAGCTCATGATCTGCCGATAGTTGGCTCCGGCGGATGCGGCTTCCAGCGAAAGCCCATGCAGCGAGAGAAATTTCGAATTGCATGTCACGAGGCGGTTCTTGGAGTCCCACAGCACGAAGGCTTCGGAAATGGCGTCGATTGCGTCGCGCAGGCGCAAATTGGCCATCTCGGTCTGTTCGGCGAGCGCGCGTTGCTCCGAAACGTCGATGGCGATTCCAATAAGGTGCTTGCCGGCTTCCCGGCCATCTTCGACAATCTGCGCTCGCGCGCGCAGCCAGATCCATTCGCCGGCGGCGTTCTTCAGCCGGAACTCGTGATCGACGCTGTTCGTCCGTGCGCTCGCGACCATGTCGGCCATCGTCTGAAAGTCGCCGTCGTCGGGATGCAGCAGCGCGCTCAATTCCGTGTAGGAGAGCGAGCCGCGCTCGGCCGGCAGCCCCAACATTTCATACATGGAATCGGACCAGTAGATCCGGCCGCGCGCAATGTCCCATTCCCAAAGGCCGCACCGGCCGCGCGAAAGCGCCGCTTCGAGGCGCCTGCGGATCAACGTATTGGCGCGTTCGACGTCCTGACGGCGCCGGCTCTGGCGGAAATAAGCGAAAACGATGACGAGCAGCAGCAGCGTGGTGCAGGCGAACAGCAGCGCATAGCGGGACGCGATCACGCGCCACTCGCCGAGCACATTGTCGACCGGATAAATCATCGCCACCTGGCCGAACGGCGTCGGCAGTTTCCTGACGCTCACGAGCGCGGGAACGCCATCGGGCAAAGTGACCCGCATGACGCCGGCGTTGTCGGCGAAGTCGACGAGCGCATCTTCGGCGCCGATGGCTTGCGACAGCGTGAGGTCTTTCGAAGGAATCGGCGGAAAGGCGGCGGCGACGCGGCCGCGCTCGTCCGTCACCAGAATGCGTCGTCCTCGCGCCAGCGCGCCTTGCGGCACGAGCTGATTGAGCGGCGCGCCAAACGGCTTTTGCGCGTCGGTCTTGATCTTTTCGCGCAGGTCCTGCGACACGGCGCGCACGAAAAGGTCGAGATCGTCGACGGCCTGCTCGACCAGTCGGTCCTGCATCGTGCTGGTCAGCGACACGACGAAGGCGGCGAGAGAGACGAGGCAAACCGCGCAGGCGGCGAACGCCAAAGGGCGCAGCCAGGAGAAGTCCTTCAGGCGCTTTGCGCCGTCCTCGTCGAACCGGTACGCTCCCCAGACGGTATGGGCGTGATTCTTCACGCGGGCAGCGGGAGCGCGCGCCATCGATAGCCTCCAAAATGATTGTGATGCGAACGCGGCTCTACGAGCGAATCACCTTCATTCGAATCTCTCGACGCGCGATTGTCCAGACCTTAACGCGACGTTAATGACTCTTTTTTGGGCGCCTCAACCAAGTGCTCGCGTCGCGATATCGCGCAGGTCCGCCGAGAGATTTTTCTGCGCGACGATATGCTTGAGCCGGGCTTCAATGAGCTCACGGCGCCGCGACTCCATCGTGCGCCAGGACCGCAGCGCCGAGAGAAGCCGTGCGGACACCTGGGGATTTTTCGGATCGACTTCGAGAACCACCGTCGTCAGCAAATCATATCCTGACCCGTCGAGCGCATGAAAGCGCGTGAGATTGCCGTTGGCGAAGGCGCCGATCAACGCGCGCACCCTGTTGGGATTGCTCATCGAGAATTCCCGGTGCGTCATCAGACCCAAGACGCGCTGAGTGGTCGCCGCTTCCGGAATCATCGCCTGTAGCGAGAACCATTTGTCGATGACGAGCGCGTCTCCGGCATATTGGTCGTAGAACCGGGCGAAGGCCTCCTCGCGCGCATGGCCGCCGAGAAGCGCCAATGTGGCGAGCGCGGCGAGCTTGTCGGTCATATTTCCGGCGGTTTCGAATTGCGCCGTGGCCAGCGACCGCCCTTTCTCAGCGTCGCCCGCGGCCAAAAGATCGAGCGTCACATTGCGCAACGCGCGGCGTCCGGCGCTCGCTGCGTCGGGCGTAAAGGCGCCAGCGGCCGCAAAGCGCGCGTGAATCGCGTCGAGCTCTGAACCGAGCGACCTGCCGATCTCCGCGCGCAACGCCATGCGCGCCTCAAAGAGCTGATCTGGGTCGACGTCGCTGCCCTTTTCGCGCGCAAGGTCGACGTCCGACGGCAGCGACAGCGCCTGTGCGACCAACGCCGGATCATCCTCGGCCTTAGCGAGCAGCAGTCGCAGCGCGTCGCTCAACCCCCGCGCGTCAAGAGCGCCGGTTTCGAGTCGGCCGAAGATCGCCCGCAGGGCGAGGCTTTGCGACGCCTGCCAGCGATTGAACGGATCGTCGTCACAGGCGAGCAGACGTTCGAGATCCTCGCTCGTCGGCGCGGGTTCGAGACGCACAGGCGCGGAAAAGCCGCGCAGCAGCGAGACCACGGGCCGCGACGGAATCTCGCGGAAACGGATGACGCGCTCGGCGCGGTCGAGTTCGATCAAACCACGGGCAAGTTCAGTCGGCGTCGCGTCTTCGCTCACGAGATCGAGCTTTTGCCCATTCTCGCCAAAGAGCGCCAGCGCCAGCGGAATCACGACCGGCTTCTTGTCGCTTTGACCCGGCGTCGGCGCCGTCTCCTGACGTAACTTCAAAGTGAATGCCTTGGCGATCGGGTCATAGTCGCCCGATGTCGTCACCACAGGCGTTCCCGCCTGACTGTACCAAAGCGCAAAATGCGTCAGGTCGCGACCGGACGCGGCGGCGAAGCAGGAGAGGAAATCTTCGATCGTCGCGGCCGTCCCGTCGAAGCGTTCGAAATAGAGATCCATCCCCCGGCGGAAGCTGTCTTCGCCGATCAGCGTCCGCAGCATGCGGATGATTTCTGCGCCTTTTTCGTAAACCGTCGACGTGTAGAAATTGTTGATTTCCTGATAGACGTCGGGACGCACGGGATGCGCGAGCGGACCTGCGTCTTCGGGGAATTGCGCGAGACGCAGGCCGCGCACGTCGCCGATGCGCTCAACCGCGCGCGAGCGCATATCCGCCGAAAATTCCTGGTCGCGGAAAACCGTCAGCCCTTCCTTGAGGCACAGCTGGAACCAATCGCGGCAGGTGATGCGGTTGCCCGTCCAATTGTGGAAATATTCGTGCGCGATGACTCCTTCGATGCCGGCGTAATCGCCGTCTGTCGCAGTTTCTGGCGAAGCGAGCACATATTTGTCGTTGAAGATGTTGAGGCCCTTGTTCTCCATCGCGCCCATGTTGAAGTCGGAAACGGCGACGATGTTGAACACGTCGAGATCATATTCTCGGCCGAATTTCTCTTCGTCCCAGCGCATCGAGCGCTTCAGCGCGTCCATCGCATAACCAGCGCGCGATTCCTTGCCGTGTTCGACATAGATGGCGAGTTCGACGCCGCGCCCCGTCATGGTCGTGAATCTGTCGCGCACGACGCCGAGATCGCCGCCGACGAGCGCGAACAAGTAAGAGGGCTTTGGGAACGGATCGCGCCAGAGGGCATAATGGCGAGTGGACCCCGCAAGGTCGCCATGCTCGACGGGATTGCCGTTCGACAGCAGGATCGGCGCTTCGCTTTTCTCGGCTTCGATGCGCGTCGTATAGACGCTGAGGACGTCGGGCCGGTCCAGGAAATAGGTGATGCGGCGAAAACCCTCCGCCTCGCATTGCGTGCAATAGGCCGAGCCGGAGCGATAGAGTCCGGAAAGCTGCGTATTGCCGCTCGGATTGAGTTCCGTATCAATGTCCAGCGTGAAGGGCGCGTCAGGAACTTTGGCGAGAGTGAGGCGATCTTGCGTCGCTTCATAGTCGCCGGGCCCGAGCGTGCGGCCGTCGAGCTTCACGCCCAACAGCATCAACTCGTCGCCGTCGAGCGCGAGGGGCGCAGAAGGATCCCCGGCGGGATTGCGGCGCAGCGCCAGTCGCGCGGAGACGCGGGTCTTGGTCGGATGCAGGCTGAAATCGAGTTCGACAGAATCGATCGCGAAATCGGCAGGACGGTAATCGGCGAGCCGGATGGCGGCGGTCGAAGGATGACGCATTTCGCTCCTCAGGGCTAGGGCCACGTTTCTGCGATGATTATAGAACGGGGGCCGTCGTTTGCGACGTCCGGAGCCGCCGAATGCCAAAGCGCATCGCCGGTTTTTTTTGGAAAATCTCCGGCGAAGGGCCGAATTGCCTTGAGCCTGTCGCCGCATCCGGGCAAGATGAGCGCCATCGCGGCGCCGTAGGAATGCGGCGGCCGCTGTTGCGCGCGTCACTTCAAGCGTGCGCCGCTTCGCCTTTGGAACGCGTCCCGCTGCCCTCGACAGCGGAAGGCAGGCGAACGGCCTGCAAAGCGAAGGTTCATGATCACTCACATGCGGCGGACGCTTGCTCCTTTCCTTGGCCTTTTCACTCTTGGCGGCCTTCTGACATTCAGCGCTCCAACAGCGCAAGGCGCCCCCGCCGAGACACAGAACCTGGAGCCGATCCTCGTCAAAATCAGCGAAGATCAGATGCGCGTCGCCGGCGTTGAGACTCAGCCCGTTGAGCGGGAGTCGGGCATGGGCGAGCTCGTCGTGCCGGGCGTCGTCGCCGTGCCGCCGCAGCAACTCCTCATCGTCGCGGCCCCCGCCGCCGGTCTCGTCGAGACTCTGCTCGTCGCAATCGACGAGGATATCAAACAAGGCGCGCCGATCGCGACGTTGAAGTCGTCGGAGCTCATCGAGGCCCAGCGCGCCTTCCTGCACGCTGTCTCGGAGGCGAATCTCGCGGCCGAGAAGTTGCGGCGCGACGAGCAGCTGTTCAAGGAGCACATCATCGCCGAGCGGCGATTGATCGTCACGCGCGCCGAGGCGACTCAGGCGCGTTCGGCGCTGGATGAGCGCGGGCAAATTCTGTCGCTGGCCGGCATGACGGATAAGGAGATCGAGACGCTGAAGCGCGAGCGCAAGCTCGCAAGCTCGCTTGTCGTGCGCGCGCCGATCGCTGGGACCGTGCTGCAGCGACACGGAACGACGGGCGAACGCGTGCAGGCGTCGGCGCCGCTCATCACCATTGCGCGGCTCGACCCCATTTGGGTCAATCTGCAGGTGCCCCTTGGCCGCGCCGCGGCCCTCGATAACGTCGACCGCGTGCATTTGCCCTTGGCGGGCATTGACGGCAGACTTATTCGCATCGGCCGCACCGTGGACGCGGCGACCCAATCGGTCACGGCCGTCGCCGAGTTTCGGACTGGATCGAGTCCGCTGCGCCCTGGCCAAGCGGTTCAGGCGATCCTGCGCCTAAAGGGCGGCGACGCTTCCCAGTGGCGGGTTTCCTCGGACGCTCTGGTGAACTTCAAAAATCACAATTGGGTGTTCGTGCGCTCGCCGGAAGGCTTTGTCGCGACGCCGGTGACGCTACTTTCCGAAACGCCGCAGTCCGCGTCCGTCCAGGGCGCGCTCAAGGCAGGCGAGCGCGTTGCGACCCGCGGCCTGCTGACATTGCTGGCGGAACTCGCTGAAGCCGAAAGGTGACGATACGCAATGCTTGAAAGACTGATTCGTGTCGCGCTCCAGCAGCGGCTGCTCGTCTTTCTTGGCGCGCTCGCCCTTGCCGTGTGGGGGGCGGTCAGCTATTTCAAACTGCCGATCGACGCATTTCCGGACGTCGCGCCGGTGCAGGTGCTGGTCGCCATGCGCGCGCCGGGCCTCACGCCAGAGGAATTGGAGGCGCGCGTCACCGTGCCGATCGAGCTCGCGGCGAAGGGCATTCCCAGCCTCGTTCGCATGCGCTCGATGACGCGTTATTCGGTGACGCTGATCACTTTCGAATTTTCAGAAGGGACCGACATCTACTGGGCGCGCGCGCAGGTGAACGAGCGTCTGGCGCAGGCGCAGAGCCAATTGCCGGAAGGCGTCTCCGGCGGCCTCGCGCCCATCGTTACGCCGCTCGGCGAGATGCTGATGTTCACCATTGTCGGCGGCGACCTCACGCCGACGGAGCAACGCACGTTGCTCGACTGGACGATACGCCCGGCGATCCGTGGTCTGCCAGGCGTCGCCGACCTCAACGTGCTCGGCGGCTTCGTGCGTACCTTCGAAGTGGCGCCGTTCCCCGCCGCCATGGCGTCTCGCGGCGTCACCGTGGAGATGCTCCAGTCGGCGCTTTCCAACAACAATAAAAACGACGGCGCGGGGCGCGTGCGCGATGGCGAGGAAGCGTTGCTCGTGCGCGCCGAAGGCCGCTTGCGATCGCTGGAGGAAATACGGTCTGTCGTGATCGCCGCGCGGGACACCGGCATCGTCCGCGTCGGCGACGTCGCCGAAGTGCGCAATGGCGCGTTGCCGCGCAACGGCGTCGTCGTGCGTAACGGCGAAGGCGAGGCGGTG
>JALHNR010000034.1 GCA_022843525.1 Methylocystis sp.
CGAGAAGAAGCGCTTCTTCACCGCTTTGAACACGGCTTCGCCGGCCGTCATATTGCCGCCGCCGACGAAGATCGCCGTATATTGCTTCTCTTTCGGGCCGCGCGTGTAGATGCAGCCGTCGACCAGCGCGCCGACGTTTTCGGGCGTGACGGCGCCATAGCCGATGATGCGGTCGGCGCCGCCGTCATAGCCGACCACCGTGTCGAAAACGCTCGGAACCGGATCGGTGTCAAAAAGGAAAAGCAGTTTCTTGGTCATTGGAACTCAAACCTTTCACCGGCCCCCTCCCCAACCCTCCCCCGCGCTGCGCGCAGGAGAGGGAGCAGACTCGGCCATCGACGCGCATTCGCGCAACCTCGGGCGTTGGTCCCCTCTCCCGCTTGCGGGGGAGGGTGGCGCGAAGCGCCGGGAGGGGGCGTAAGCCTCACGCCGCCACGACGTTGCGCGGGCTGCCGGCGACAAAGGCGTCGATATTGTCGACGAGCTGATCGGCCAGCACCTGCATCGCTTCTTTCGAGGCCCAGGCCACATGCGGCGTGATGATGAGATTGGGAATGGTCGGATCGAGCAGGATGTTGCCGTTCTTGGGCGGCTCGACGGTCAACACATCGAAGCCGGCGCCGCCGATGACGCCCTTGCGCAGCGCGTCGGCGAGCGCCGCTTCGTCGACGATGCCGCCGCGCGCCGTATTGATGATGCAGGCGGACTTCTTCATCGACGCAAGCTCCTTCGCGCCGATCATGTTCTTGGTCTCTGGCGTGAGCGGCAGGTTGAGCGTGATGACGTCCGCCTCGCGCAGGATCGTCGGGATATCGACCTTATTCGGCACGTCCGTGACGTCGTTGATCAGCACCTTCATGCCGAGCGCGACGGCCCGCTTTTCGATTTCCTTGCCGAGAGCGCCATAGCCGATAATGCCGAGAGTCGAGCCGGCGATGTCATAGATTGGATAGTCGAAGTAGCAGAACTGATTGGCTTCGCCCCACCGCCCCTGCCGAACGGAATTATAATAGTTCACCAAATTGCGGCGCAGCGCGAAGAGCAGCGCAAACACATGTTCGGGCAGCGTGTTGAACGCATAGTTGCGAATGTTGGAAACGACGATCCCGTTGCCGCTCGTATAGGCCTTGTCGATGACGTCCGTGCCGGTCGCGGCGACGGCGATGAGCTTGAGGCCAGGAAGCTGCTTCAACGTCGCTTCGCGCAGCGGCACCTTATTGGTGATGCAGATCGTCGCGCCTTTCAGGCGTTCAACGATCTGGTCGGGGGCCGTCTGGGCGTATTCCGTGTATTCGTGAGGAAAATTCGGCTTGCGCACATTGGCGTCGAGCGTTTCCCGATCGAGAAAGACGATTTTGTGCGACATGTCCTGATTTCCCCCTCTTTCTCAATTCTTTTTTTGGCAGTCGTTCGTCGGGCTCCGGCGGTCGGAACGCTCCGACCGCCGGTCGCCGATTACATCTTGAGCAGCGGATTGGCGCGATAGACCGCCTGCGCCGCCGCGGCGCCGGAACCAGGCGTGACCGGAATGCCGACGTCGAGCATGGCCATCTCCGCGCCGCCGATGGCGCCGAGCAGCATCAACTCGTTGAGGTCGCCGAGATGGCCGATGCGGAACACCTTGCCAGCGACTTCGGACAGACCGGCGCCGAGCGCGAGATTGTAGCGCTTGTAGGCGATCTCGATCACCTTGGCGGCGTCAAAGTTCTCCGGCACGACGATCGCCGTGACGGTGTCGGAGTTCCACTTCGGCTCCTTGGCGCAGCACTTGAGGCCCCATGCGGACACAGCCGCGCGAACGCCCTCGGCGAGGTGATGGTGCCGCTTGTAGACCTGATCGAGGCCCTCTTCGAACAGGATCGAGAGCGATTCCTTGAGGCCATAGAGCAGCGGCACGGACGGCGTATAAGGGAAATAGCCGTTCGCGTTCTGCGCGATCATGTCCTGGAATTCGAAATAGGCGCGGCGCCCCTTGTTGTTCTTGCCCGCTGCGATCGCCTTCTGGCTCGCCGCCATCAGCAGCAGGCCGGCCGGCAGCATGAAGCCCTTCTGCGAGCCCGACACGATCACGTCGACGCCCCACTCGTCCATTTTGAACTCGAGCGACGCCACCGACGACACGCCGTCGACGAAAAGCATCGCCGGGTGCTTGGCGTTGTCCATCGCGCGGCGCACCGCGGCGATGTCGGAGGTGACGCCGGTCGCCGTCTCGTTATGCGTGGCGAGAACCGCCTTGATCTCGTGGTTCTTGTCGGCCTTCAGCGTCTCTTCGATCAGCTCCGGATCATTGCCGGTGCCCCACTCGCGCTCCTGCACGACGACTTCCAGGCCCTGACGCTTACACAGATCGATCCACAGATGGGAGAACTGACCGAAGCGCTGCGCCAGAACCTTGTCGCCCGGCGACAGCGTGTTGGTGATCGCGGCTTCCCAGCCGCCGGTGCCGGACGCGGGGAAAATGAAGGCATGGCCCTTTTCGGTGCCGAAGATCTTCTTCAGGCCGGGGAAGAGCGGCTTGACGAGGTCGGGGAACGTCGGCGAGCGATGATCTTCGGACGCGACCGACATGGCGCGCACGATGCGATCGGGCAGATTGGTCGGGCCCGGCACAAACAGGAAGTTCTTGCCGGGAATTCTGGAATTCAACATTTCTCAAGCTCCTTTCGAGCGGCGGGCTTCAAAATGGCGCGGCGGCGACGACGCCGGGAACGCGCTAGAACAGGCCGGCGATGCGGCCGGAGTCGTCAACGTAGATGTTGTTGGCGGCTGGGACCTTCGGCAGTCCCGGCATCGTCATGATGTCGCCGCACACCACCACGATGAACTCGGCGCCTGCGGAGAGACGCAATTCGCGGATCGGAATCGTAAAGGCCGAAGGCGCGCCTTTGGCGTTCGCATCCGTCGAGAAGCTGTATTGCGTCTTGGCGATGCAGACCGGGAAGTTGCCGAAGCCTTCCTTCTCCAACTCGGCGAAGCGCGCCTTTATGCTCGAATCATAAGAGATATCGGCGGCGCCGTAGAGCTCCTTGGCGATCGTGCGCACCTTTTCGGCAAGCGGCATGTCGTCCGGATAGAGCGGCTTGAAGTTCGAGGGCTGCGTCTCGATGGTGTTGACGACCGCCCTGGCGAGATCCGCCGCGCCGGCGCCGCCGGAGCCCCAATTGTCGGCGACGACGCATTCCACGCCCTCCGCCTTGCAGAGTTTGTCGAGCGCCGCCATCTCGGCCGCCGTGTCGGACGAAAACTTGTTGATCGAGACGAGCACCGGCACGCCGAATTTGCGGACATTGCCGATATGGCGCTTCAGATTCTCGAAGCCCTTCTCGACCGCGGCGACATTCTCGGCCTTCAGATCGTCCTTGGCGACGCCGCCATGCATCTTGAGCGCGCGGATCGTCGCGACGATCACCGTGATGTCGGGCTTGAGGCCCGCCTTGCGGCACTTGATGTCGAAGAACTTCTCCGCGCCGAGATCGGCGCCGAAGCCCGCCTCCGTCACGACGTAATCGGCGAGCTTCAGGCCGGCCTTCGTCGCGATGACCGAATTGCAGCCATGCGCGATATTGGCGAAAGGCCCGCCGTGGATGATCGCCGGGTTGTTCTCCAACGTCTGCACGAGATTGGGCGCGATCGCGTCCTTGAGCAGCGCGGCCATGGAGCCCGCCGCCTTCACTTCCGAGGCGCGCACGCTCTTTTTCTCACGGGTCTGACCGACGACAATGTCGCCGAGCCGCCGCTGCAGATCGGCGAAGTCCGAAGCGAGGCAGAAGATCGCCATCACTTCCGATGCGACGGTGATGTCGAATCCGTCCTCGCGGGCGAAGCCGTTCGTGACGCCGCCGAGGGACGAGACGATCGAGCGCAATGCGCGGTCGTTCATGTCGACGACGCGCCGCCATGCAACGCGGCGCGAGTCGATCTTGGGCTCGCCGCCCCAATAGATGTGATTGTCGATCAGCGCCGCGAGCAGATTGTTCGCCGCGCCGATGGCGTGGAAGTCGCCGGTGAAGTGGAGGTTGATATCCTCCATCGGCACCACCTGCGCATAGCCGCCGCCGGCGGCGCCGCCCTTGACGCCGAAACAGGGACCGAGCGAGGGCTCGCGCAGACAGCACAGCGCCTTTTTGCCGATGTGATTGAGACCGTCGGTGAGACCGACGGTGGTCGTCGTCTTGCCTTCGCCGGCGGGCGTCGGCGTGATGGCCGTGACGAGGATCAGCTTGCCGTCGGCCTGGCTGTCGAGCGAGGAGATGTAGTCGAGGGAGATCTTGCCCTTGTAATGGCCGTAGGGCTGCACATGTTCGGCCGGGATGCCGAGCTTGTCGCGCGCGACGTCGATAATCGGCCGCATCTTGGCGGCCTGCGAAATCTCGATGTCGGACTTCGGCGCAAGATGCTGATTGTCCTTTCCGCTCGCGCCCGGCGCGGCGGCTGACCGTTCTGACATGCAGTCCACTCCCTATCAGGCCTGCGTCGCACAAGCCCAGAATTCGTTTTTTTCGGTCGTCGAGAACCGAGCGTCGGCGCCGCCGATCCCGCTCCCGGCCGACCGGGCTGAAATCCTGCCGATGCAGGCTGCAGCCTTTTTTGCGACCGTCGTTTTCTCCAATTCGCGCATCAAGGCCCGCGGTTCGCCGCAACGAGCCGACGCGCGCATGAATCCGCTTACTGAAAATTCATTGGCGGACACCTCGTATGACGGGAATCAAAATTGATCGTCAAGCCGGCAGAGCCGTGAGCGGCGTGACGACGTCATGCGCGCCGCCATGCGGCTCCCGCTCGCGCGACACATGCGCGAGGCGAATCGCTTATTCGACAAGCCGGGCCGGCCGCCTATCCTTCACCTACCCGTTAGACCAGGAATAGACAGGCTATGCGCACATCGATCAATGCGCGCATTCCCTACAAGAATTGTGACGTTTCCTACACGCCCGAAAAGCTGATGCGACGGGTCTGGACAGGCTCGCCGCTTGCGCTGGGGCGAAACCGAGCCCCATCCTTACCTATCCGAAGAAACCGCAGGCGAGCGGGCGCGGCATCCATTGCGACGTCCTTAGAAAAAAATTTGTCGCAGCCAGCGTCGCAGCCTTGACTCTATCGGGCGATCACGAGGCTCGATAGTCTTTTGGATGCCTATTCGGGCTGAAAATCGAGCGCGACGCCATTGATGCAATAGCGCAGGCCGGTCGGCGGCGGGCCATCGTTGAAGACATGCCCGAGATGCGAGCCGCAACGGCTGCAATGCACTTCCGTGCGCACCATGCCATAGCTGCGATCGACGGTCGAGCCGAGCGCGCCGGGAAGCGGATCGAAGAAACTCGGCCAACCGGTGCCGCTTTCGAATTTCTCGCCCGAGCGAAACAACGGCTGGCCGCAGCCGGCGCAACTGAATGCGCCCCGACGCTTTTCATGATTGAGCGCGCAGCTTCCCGGGCGTTCGGTGCCATGCCCGCGCATGACGTCATATTGCTCGGGCGTGAGAAGCGCGCGCCATTCGGCGTCGGTGTGGGTTACGGGAAAGATCTCGTCTGCCATCGCCAGCGCCTTGTCTGAGATTCTTGGGCTGGGTCCTATCTTGTATCAGCCGACGCCTTTCGCCAGAGGGGCGTGGCGGGATAGAGTGACGATCTTTCAGCGGCAAAGACGATTCGGAATGAGCGACAAGAAATTCGACGCCGTGGTCATCGGCTCGGGACTGGGCGGATTGACGGCGGGCGCGATGCTTGCGCATGCCGGCTACAGCGTCTGCCTGTTAGAGCGCAATTTCAGCCTGGGCGGCGCGGCGTCGGTCTACAAGGTCGGTCCGCTGACTGTGGAAGCCTCGCTGCATCAGACCTCCGACGCGCGCAACCCCCGCGACGTGAAGCACGACATCCTCCGCCGGTTGGGGATTCTCGACGAAATCGAATGGCTGCCCACCGGCGCGCTCTATACCGTGCGCGGCGGGCCGATGGGCGAGGCCTTCGAACTGCCTTTCGGCTTTGCCGCCGCCTATGAGGCGCTCGCCGCCCGTTTCCCCGACAAACGCGCCGCCATCCAAAGATTTCTCGGCGAGGTCGAGCAGATTCACGATGCGCTGTGGACCTTGAAACAGGCCCGCGAGGAGAGTTCCTTCGCCAAATTGGCGCGCGGACTTTGGGAAGTCGCGCCCGCCGCCGCCGGCTGGCAGAATTCATTGCACGAGATCATGGAGCGCGATTTTGCCGGCTGCGAGGCCCTGAAATGCGCGCTGGGCGCCAATCTCGCCTATTACGGCGACGACCCGCGCCGGCTGTGGTGGATTTTCTACGCGCTCGCTCAGGGCGGCTATATCGCGTCCGGCGGCGCCTATATCAAAGGCGGCTCGCGACAGTTGAGCCTCAAACTCGCCAAGTGCATCACCAAGACTGGCGGCGTGGTGCGCATGGGCCGGCAGGTCAGCGCCATTGAGACCGATGCGGGCGGCAATGTGATCGCCATACGCCATGTCGCGCGGCGCGCCGGCGACAGCGAGGAACGCATAGAAGCGCGGGTGGCGATGGCGAATTGCGCGCCTTCGGAGGCGGCGGCGATGATGGACGCGCCAGCGCGCGCAAAAATGGAGGAGGCCTTCGGGTCCCGCCGGCTCTCGACCTCGCTGTTTTCAGCCAATTTCGGCTTGAGCGCGAAACCCTCCACGGTTGGGTTGACGAATTTCACGACGGTCGTCATGCCGCCCGACATGCGGCGCTTCGATCAATATGGCGATGGCGCCGGCGCGATGGCGGAAGATCCCAAGGGGGCGTTGCCCCTGCATACGATCGCCAATTTCACCGCTGTCGACTCAGGTCTTTGGGACGAGCCGCCAATCCTCGTCAGCGTGCTGGGCCTCGATCGCATCGAGAACTGGCGTGATCTGCCGCGCGACGCGGCGCTCGCGCGCCGCGAACGCTGGCTCGACGCCATACAGACGTCTCTCGAGCGCGACTATCCCGGCTTTTCCGGTCTGGTCACGACGCGGATGCTGCTCAACGCCTATTCGATGGCGAGCTATCTCAACACGCCGGAAGGCGCCGTGTACGGCTTTGCGGCGCTGCCCGCCGAAGCGCCGATCTTGATGGGATTTCCGCGAACGCCGCAAACGCCGATCGCCGGGCTCTATCTCGCCTCGGCGTTTGGCGGCGAGCATGGCTTCAACGGCGCGATGCTGTCGGGCGCCGAGGCCGCGCGGCTCGCCGAAAGGCGGCTCGCCGTCGCGACCGGATAATGCGTAAGGCGCGGATTGAGGGCGCGGCGACGTGTTGCGCCGCGCGCTGTTAGCGCTTGCGCTTTTTGCCGCCCGCCGACGCGAGGCCGAGTTCGGCTTTGCAGGCGGCGCTGATCGATCCCGCATTGGCTCTCAGGCATCGCTCGATGGCGACGGCGTCCGGAATATACGCCTCGCAGACGCGATTCGCGTCGCCTTCACAGGCCTCGCGCTGTTCAGGCGTGCCTTGAGCGAAAGCCGGCGTGAGCGCAAAAAGAGCCAGAATAGCCGATAGCCTCAGCATGATGCGCATTCAGATTGTCCTTCCTGTTGTCCGCGCTTCGAGGTTTAGCGCAGGCGCGCCACGCGGCAGGCGCGCTTCCTCTAGCGACAATGGGGACGTTGATTGCATCGCGCCCGCCGGGAATCAAGTCGCATTTATCCTTCGAGGACGGACTCCTTCGCCGGCTCCGCGGAATGAATGCGCTGCGGCGCCGTCTCTCGGGGCAGCCGATGGCGCGGCAAATAAAGGCTGTTCGCGATCATCGTGGGCACGATCGCCGTCGCGATGATCGCGGCGACGAGCGTCGAATACTGGCTTTCATCGACGATATTGTTTGCCAGGCCGAAAAGCGCCGAAATCGTGCCGAATGTGAGGCCGGAGGCCATCAGCAGCGTCGTATACATGGCGTCCTTGTGCGGCGACCCGAATCGGCGCGCCACGGGATAGACGCTGACGATCTTGGTCGCCATCTCGACGGCAAGAAAGGCGGCGACGCCAAGCGGCGCGGCGAGAACGGCGGGAATGGAGACAAAGTAACCCGCGCGGATGAAATAGAAGGGCGTCAGCAGGCCGATGGTCACCGCCCGAATCTTGCGAATGAGCGCATGGTCGCGTCCGACGGAGCCCGCGAGCGCCATGCCGATCAGATAGGCGGGCAAGACGCCTTCGCTCCCGGCCCAGGTCGCGAGCGCGCCAAGCGCCATCAGCGCGAAGAACAGGAATTTGGTCTCGAATTCCGAAGGGCGCCCGCCGAACTTCGCAAAGATTACGGGCGTCGCCCGCGGCAATCCGACAAAGGCCGCACCCACCGCTGCGACGAACAGGGCGGTCTTCCAGGTGAAGGGCGCGAATACGAGGCCGAGCGTCACGACCGTGCCGAGATCGGTGATGAAACAGGCGGCGAGAATGGTCTTGCCGAAATCGGTGCGGTTGAAGCCATATTCCATCATCACCGTATAGACGACGGCGACGGAAGTGGCGGCGAGCGCGATGCCGGCAAGCAGCGCCGGCGAACTCTCCCACCCCAGCAGATAATAGGCGACCGCCCAGCAGCCGATGGCTGGCGCGAGGAAGCTCGCAGCGCCGACCGACGCAGCCTCCTTCCACTTCAGTTTGAAGACGTCGGGATCAAGTTCGGCTCCCGCGAGAAACGTCAGCGCGATGGCGCCAAGTCCGGCGAGCGTCTTGACCCAAGGCTCCTGAGCGCTGAAGATTTCAGCGCCGACAGTCGCGGCAAAAAGCGTCCGCGCGCACATGCCGACGATGATTTCGGTCAACGCGGTCGAGATACGAAATCTCGCGGCGATCATCGCGGCGACGAGCGCAAGGCCCAAGATGAGCGCGACCTGAAACCATATGCCCGTCATGCGCCTTCTCCTCTTGAAGGCGGCTTGTATGGCGTATGACGCCGGCCATTGACAAGCTTGCGGCGCTTTTGGCCCAGATGCGCTTCGTGACAAATGCGCTTTTTTGAGTGATGACTCGCACGCTCAAAATGAGAAAATGGATGAACCCGCGCTCTTCAAGCGACCTGCGATCGGCTTGGCGTCCCGCGCTCCTGGCTGGAGCGCAACGGTGGTGACAGAGCAGGCGCGAATGAAAGGCTGGCGATTCCTGCTGCTCAACGTCGCGGCGGGCGCGGCGAATGTCGTCATGTTGTCGAATGTGCCGGGCTATACGGTGCTCGCGCCCTACGCCGCCGGAAGCCTGGAGGGCGTCACGCCGAGCTACGGCACATGGGCGACGACCGACCATATGGTCGGCATCGCACTCGGCCTTCCGTTATCGCGGTGGCTTTCAGGCCGGCTTGGCGACTATCGCGTGCTAATAGGCGCCCTTGTCGCCTACGCGGCCGTTTCATTGATGTGCGCAGCGAGCGAGACGATCTGGTTTTTCGCGCCGATGCGCTTTCTGCTCGGCCTGATTGGCGGCGTCGCCCTTCCGCTCGCGCAATCCGTGACGCTTGGGCAATATCGGGATGATCAGCGCACGCTCGGCGTCGGCTTTTGGGGCGTCATGAGCATGGCGCCCTTCACCATCGGCGTCTTCATGGGCGGCTTCTGGGCCGAATATTTCAACTGGCGCTGGCTGTTTTATTCCAACGTCGTGATCGCGCTGCCAGCGGCGGCCGTTATCTGGGCGCTGTTCTACCGGCGCGGCGTTCAGCGCCGCATGACGCGCTTCGATACGATCGGCTTCATTCTGCTCGCGACAGTGCTGCTCGGCGTGCAGACGATTCTCAACATGGGCAATGATTTCGACTGGTTCGCCTCGCCCGTGCTCGCATGGCTGTTTCTGGTCGTTCTCCTCGCTTTGCCGATGTTCATCTTCTGGGAGTTCGGCGAGCGGCGGCCCGCCCTCGACCTGCGGCTGTTTCTGCACCGCAATTTCGCGATCGCGACCTTCTGTTCGCTGATCGGCTTTCTGATCATTCAGGGCCTGCTGTCGGTGTTCATCGTGCAGCTGCAGGTGCTGCTCGGCTACACGTCTTCACTCGCCGGCATGGTCTATCTGGCCATGATTTTTTTGGCGATGGCCGCCGCCGCCGTTGTGCATGAGATCACGAGAAACGTCGACGCGCGACTCATCATTTTCCTCAATTTCATCGGCCTCGCGGTGACCTTTGTGTGGCTCGGTCATTACGACAAGAGCGCCTCTTTCGATAATGTCACGACGCCGATGTTCTTCTTCGGCTTCTCGCTCGCGATGTTCTTTGCGCCGCTCGCGACGCTCGCCATGACCGGACTCGCCGGCGAACGACTGATCCGCGCCGCGGAGGAGCTCGCGATGTTGCGCACGGTGTTCGGCGCCATGGGCATCACGCTGCTCGGCGTTCTCTTTTTCCGCCGCACGCCCTTCCATCAGCTCGACCTCGCCGATCATTTCGGCGGACGCCGCTTCGCCTCGCTCGACCTGCTCGCCTCTTTCCTGGAACGTATGCAGGCGATGGGCATGTCGCCGAACGCCGCGCGCAGCCGGGCGGCGCAGCTCATCCGTCAGCAGGCGGGGATTCTGGCGCTCAACGACGCCTTTCTGTTCGGCGCGATGACGTTCATCTTGCTGGCGGGAGTTATCTGGCTCGCCTCCCCGAGCTACGCGTCCAAGAAGCGCAGCCAGACGCTCACCCGGCTTACGGCCGAGGAGTTAATGGAGCAGCCGTAAGATCCGGCGCATAAGATCGAACTGCTGCCATCATCAGCTTCAACGCAGCGGTTCGCTTCATTCACGCCGCATTTGGCCCACGCCTCGCGTAAAGATTAGCTCTGGATTGGGAACACAGCGCAGCTTTCAATCGTTACAGTTTTGAATTTTTCCTTCGAAAGCGCCCGTGGTTCATCGCACATTGATCGCCCTCTCCGCGCGCATGGCTGCATGCATTGTTCCTCCGGGCGGCAGCGCGGATGTCGGAGCCTTGCGCGCCCCCAACCACTGCGCGAAACCTCAGGACCGCCTTCGGTGATGGGCCCGCTCGCGCCGCTGGTTCCGCATTTCTTGGCGTTCCACGTCCTAACCCTTGCGTTGTGGTGCGCAGGCCTTGTCGCCCTGCCGTTGATCCTGTCGCACCACGACCCGTCGATCAGCCAGGCGGACTATGCGCGCATTCGGCGCTATACGCATTTCGCCTATACGCTTGGCGTAACGCCTGCCGCGGTTCTGGCGGTTGCCTCGGGGACCGTGCTCGTCTTTCTGCGCGACGCTTTTACCCCATGGATGTTCTTGAAGCTCGTCTTCGTCGGCGCTCTGGTCCTCACCCATAGCTGGGTCGGGCATACCGTCACATCGATGGAGGAGACCCAGGGTCTTCACCAGCCGCCGCATCCTGCGCTGCAGCCGGTGGCGGCGTTCATCCCGATCCTCGCCATCCTGTTTCTCGTGCTCGACAAGCCTGACTTCAGCGAGCTTCGCTTTCCGCACTGGCTCTCCCAGCCGCAGGGCGGTCAGCTCCCCTTTTTGGCGCCCAGCCGATAGTCGAAGACGAGCTTGCCGCCATGCCATCCGGTCACCGACACCATGATCACGCAGAAGATCGACAAAAGAAGTCCGTAGGGCAGCACGACGGCCTGATAGTCGTACAGCCGATAGCCCCAATTCACGCCGAGAAGCGCGAGCAGCAATACGGCGAGAATGAAATGCGACCAGGCCGCGGTCCTGGCGCGTATGCCGGCGACGAGCAACAATTCCGCGGTTCCCGACAGTCCCGCGACGAGGCCGAGCAGGAAACCTCCGCCCGCCGACCATACGCCGGCGCGCGCCCAGAAGGCGTCGCCCGTCCACCAGTAAAGGAGATCGGCGCCGAGCAAAGTGAATGTCAGCGCGATCGGAAAGGCGACGGACATCGCGTGGATCGGATGGCCAAGCACCGCCACGCGAGATTCGGTTTCGTGAAACTCGGGCAGCTGGTTGATCGGATCAATGAAGCCGCTTTGCTCACCGTTTCGTTTTTTCGCCACCGGCGTTCCTCCGCGCGTCGTCTCGTCCTCTTAACGCCTCTGGCGGCCACAGGTTGCGCCGGCGGTCTCTCAACAGTCGATCCGGCGGGCCCGGCCGCCGCACGCATAGCGACGCTGTGGTGGACGATGTTGGCGGGGTCAGCGGCGATTTTCGCGCTGGTGATGCTCCTGCTGCTGATCGCCTATCGCCGAACGCCCGCTCCCCATCAGAGCGAGCAGCGGCAGGAGCGCTTTTGGCTGTATGGCCTCGGCCTCGCCTTTCCGCTCGTCATCCTTGCAGCGCTTCTCATCTACGGGCTGGTTCTGGGGGAAATGCTTCTTCCCAAAAGCGGCGAAAATGTCGTGAGGGTGCGCGCAGAGGCGCGTCAGTGGTCGTGGAGCTTCGGCTACGCTGACGCCGGCGAATTGCGCACGCAGGGCGTTCTGCACATCCCAGCCGGCCGACCCGTCGACGTCGAGATCACCACACTCGACGTGGTCCATAGTTTCTGGGCCCCTCGGCTCGCCGGCAAGCTCGACGCCATTCCCGGGCAAGTCAATGTGCTGAGGATCGAAGCCGCGGAGCCGGGAGAATATCACGGTGTCGGCGCCGAATTCAGCGGCCCCGGATATAGCGGCGACGCCTTCACGGTGATCGCGCATGATCCAGCGGGCTGGGACGCCTTTCTCAGGCGCGCACAACAATGAACGCGCTCGCGCGCCATCGCGTCCTCAGTCGAATCTGGTCTTCCGAGCCCGGCTGGAGAGGCGTCATTTCGACCGTCAATCACAGCGACATCGGCAGAATGTTTCTTCTTGTCGCGACGCTCTTCTTTCTGATCGGCGGCGTCCTCGCAATGTTGATCCGAACGCAGCTCGCCACGCCGCATTCGACGTTCGTCGCGCCCGCGATCTACGATCAGATCTTCACGATGCATGGAACAGTCATGATGTTCCTCTTCGCGATTCCGCTGTTCGAAGGCGCGGCCGTCTATCTGCTGCCGAAACTGCTGGGCACACGCGATCTCGCCTATCCGCGCCTCTCGGCCTACGGCTTCTGGTGTTACGTGTTCGGCGGGTTGATGCTGGTCTTCGCCTTGCTGGCCGGCCTTGCGCCAGACAGCGGCTGGTTCATGTATCCGCCGCTGTCTTCGAGCGCGCATTCGCCCGGCGTCAACACCGACTTTTGGCTCATCGGCGTCACCTTCGTCGAAGTGTCAGCCATCGCCGCGGCCGTCGAGATTTGCGTCTCGATCCTGAAGTTTCGCGCGCCGGGCATGTCGCTGGACCTCATGCCGATCTTCGCCTGGTATGCGCTCGTCACCGCGCTGATGATCCTGATGGGCTTTCCGCCGCTGATCCTTGGCTCCATTCTACTAGAACTGGAGCGCGCCTTCGGCTTTCCTTTTTTCGAATCCGCGCTCGGCGGAAGTCCCCTGCTCTGGCAACACCTCTTTTGGCTCTTCGGCCACCCGGAAGTCTACATCATCTTCCTGCCCGCCGCCGGCGTCATTTCCACCGTCCTTCCGGTGATGGCGCGCACGACGCTGCTTGGTTATCGATGGGTCGTGGCGGCGGCCGTCGCGCTCGCATTCCTGAGCTTCGGGCTCTGGGTGCACCACATGTTCGCGACAGGCATCCCGCATATGGGGCTGGCGTTCTTCTCGGCCGCCTCGACGCTTGTCGCGGTTCCCACAGGGCTTCAAATCTTCGCCTGGCTTGGCACGCTGTGGAAGGGCCAGCCGCGCCTCACGCTGCCGATGCTCTACATCATCGGCTTTTTCTTCACCTTCGTGATGGGCGGCTTGACCGGGGTCATGGTGGCGATCGTGCCGTTCGACTGGCAGGCGCATGACACGGCCTTCATCACGGCGCATCTGCATTATGTGCTGTTTGGCGGATTCGTCTTTCCGATGCTCGCAGGGCTGTACTACTGGCTTCCTCAGCTCACCGGCCGCAAGCGTTTCTTTCGCATCGGCGAGATGGCCTTCTGGCTCATCTTTCTCGGATTCAACGGCGCCTTCCTGGCGATGCATTGGGCCGGCCTCCTCGGCCAGCGACGGCGGATCGCCTGGTATCCCGAGGACGCCGGCTGGACCGCAATCAATCTGTTTTCTTCGATCAGCAGCTTCGTCATGGCGATCGGCGTCGCGATGGTGGTGTTCGATATTGCGCTGCATGCGCTTCTCGCGATCCGAGGGTCTCGCAATCCCTGGGGCGCCGGGACGCTGGAATGGGCGATGCCGACGCCGCCCGCCGCGTATAACTTCGCCAGCATACCGATTGTCGGCGATCGTGAGCCGCTGGCGAGGGACCCGGCGCTCGCGAACAAAATCGCCCGCGGCGAATATTTTCTAGGCGAGCCGCGCGGAGAGTTGCGCGAGACGTTGACCGTCGACGCGGCGAGCGGAATTCCTGAAGCTCTGGTCATTTTCCCGGGCAATTCGACGCTGCCCATCGCACTTGCGGCCGCCACCGGCGCGGCCTTTCTCGGCGCTTTGATACGAGTCTATTGGATCATCCCATTGGCCTTGCTGTTCGTCGTCGGCCTGTCGCTGCGCTGGGGCTGGTCGCAACACGCGGCGAACTGTCCTGGATTTCAGAATGTCGGGCGGGCGACGCTTCTGCCCCAGGCGATCGAGACGGATCGGTCTCCCGGGTGGTGGGGATCGGTCTTCCTGCTTGTCGCGGACACGGTTCTCTTTGGCTCTCTCTTCTTCGGATATGCTTTTCTTTGGACCGTCGGACCGAACTGGCCGCCGCCGAAATGGCTGTCGCTCTCCGTTCTCGAACTGGCCCTCGGTCTCATCGGCGCGGCGGCGGCGGCCATTGGCCTCCACGTCGCGGCGCGCGCCGCTTCGCGCGGCGCAGCTCTATGGCGCGGACTTCTCATCGCGCTCGCCGGGGCCGCAATGACAATCGCGGCGCTTGCGATGACGCTAACGCGCGCGGGCCAACTGACGGATTACGCCTATGGCGCGACGATTTTCGTGATGATCGCCTATGCGCTCATTCATGCGGCGATCGCAGCGATCATGACGTCCTCGCTCGCATACCGAACCTTGCGCGGCGGCGCGTCGCGCCCGCGAACATCCAACGTCAATATTGTGCGCCTCTGGACCGATTATGCGGCCTTCGTCGCCGCGACCAGCCTCGTCGCGACGCAATTCTCGAGCTATCTCACATGAAGGACGTCGTTCGGATCGTCATCGCCATGCTCGTCTGGCTCGCCTTGTTCAGCGCCCTCTATGGGCTCGAGGGCGTGGGCTGCGCCGCCGGCTGGCACCGCATCCAAGTCACTGGCGCGACGCTCTTCCAAGCCGCCATGACGCTTGCGTTTTTCGTCGCGCTTTTGATTCTCGCCGCCGTTCTCGTCGGGCTGCGCTCGCCGCTCTTTCGCTCCGCCTCACCCTTCGTCGCGCACATCAGCACAATTCTCGCGGTCGCGGCTCTTGTCGCGGGCGCATGGACTCTGTTCCCGGCGTTGGCGCTTTCACATTGCGCATGAGGGCTTCAGCCGAGCGCGCAGGCGCGGCGCGGCTTTTTACGGAAAACGCTCCAGCGGCTGGTCGGCGCGAATATAGAGCGGATGGCGCGGCGCGCCGCGCTGCGTCCTGCCGAGGCAGGCGAGACGCGCGCCCGATGCGTGAAACATCCGCAGCGCGCCGTCGATTTGATCTTGTCGGGCCAGCGCCCCCCACGCGCAGATGATGGGCGCCGACTGAGCGACCGCTTGCGCGGCGAGGCCAACGAGCGTGCGCCGATTCTTCGGGCCGATCGGATCGCGCGCCGACCAGAGCGCCTCGGGCGCGGGCGCGCGCAGCGCATAAAGATTGGCGACGATAAGTCCGCCGGCGCCTTCGCGCCGCGCGAAGCCGATGCAGCGGCGAATCGTCGGATCGTCCTCTTTAGCGTCGGCGGTCGACGGATTGAGCATGACGAAGGGCAGAAGCGGCGCATCGCTCCATATGCGCGTGAGACTGTAGCGATAAGCGCCGCACTTCGAGATGACGGCGGCTCTCTCAATCTCGCACGCTACGTCGGAGAGGTGAGGCATTGAATTGGCCCTTCGGCCATCTGTTCCGGCGTCGGCATTTCAAATGTAGCGAATGATCTCACGATCGTCACTGCATCGAAGACCAAATAATAAACCGGCCGAAACCGGAACATATCTGCAGCACGGCAGTTATTCATTTGTCTTGACCGTGGCGATCGTCACGTAGCGATCTTCATAAGGAGGAAATTTTCATGAGTTCGACCAGCGATAAACTTAAAGGCGCCCTGAATGAAGCGACAGGGTCTGCGAAGCAGGCCGCCGGGAAGGTGATCGACTCTCCCAAACTGGAAGGCGAAGGCGTGCTGCAGGAATTGAAGGGGAAGGGCCAGACGGCGGTCGGAGAGGCCAAAGACGCTATTGCCGATGCGCTTGACGCTGCGGCGATCAAGGCGAAGGAACTCGCCAAAAACGCCAAGGACGCCGTTCACCGCGCGACCGAATAAGAAATGCCGCTCGCGAGCCTCCCTCCTTACGAGGGGGAGGTTCGCCGTGCGGCGCTCAATGGTGGGCGGCACAGGGATTGAACCTGTGACCCCTCCCGTGTGAAGGGAGTGCTCTCCCGCTGAGCTAGCCGCCCGTCGCCATCGGCGATCGATCCTCATCCTGTAGGAGAGCCCGGCGCCCTCCGTCAAGATCGCAGATCGCCCTGCCCGCCGCCGAGGCTCAAGCCGGGGCCGAGCCGCCGCGGTTCCCGCCGCCGCGCCCCCGGCCGCTCACGGCGGGGTCCAATCCTTTGAGAGAACGCGCCGCACCATCGGCTCGAAGGTCGCGAGCGGCTCGTTCTTATAAGCGGGATCGAACGACACTTCGTCATATTTGGCGCAGAACTCGATCGTCTGCTCATAGGCCGGGTCCGAGCGGAATTTGTCGCGGGCGTTCGGATCGAGGCCGAGATGCGCGGCGTAGAAATAGGTCTGAAACAGGCCGTGCTGCGCCAGCATCCAGTAATTGTCGCGGCTGATGAAGGGCCTCAGGATCGCGGCGATCACCTCGCCATGGTTGAAAGGTCCAAGCGTTTCGCACGCGTCATGCAGCAGCGCGACGACCACATATTCTTCGTCCTTGCCGTCGCGCAGCGCGCGCGTCGCCGATTGCAGACAATGGTCGTAGCGCGTGATGTTATAGGCCGTGTCCTTGCCTAAATCGCGCAGCAGTCCAAAGAGCCGGTCCGGCAGTTCCTTGAGCGTGTGCTCGTGAACCTGTTTGAGGATCTGAAAATCTTCGTCGGTGCCCTGGTCCATCCGCGTGAAGTGCATTTTCTCCATAGTGCGAACCTTTCCGGAACGTGCGCGGCGCCGACCTCGACGGCGAAGCGGGGCTCAAAAGATCAAGACGCCTCAACCGCGCGTTGGAACAGCGCCTCTTCCAGCGAGGCGACCGCATCCCACAGCTCGTCGAAATGCGAAATCACGCGATCAGGCGAAAGCGCTGCGA